>JALWEK010000048.1 GCA_027014185.1 Aquificaceae bacterium | reverse complement strand
GAGAGGGGTGAGAGGGTCTATCCCTGGCAGGTTGCTCTGGAACATGTCTATATGAAGAGATGCCCCAGACAGGGCGTAGAGAACCCGGAGGAGCTCGTAAATTACGTGGCGCTGAGGCCAATACCAAAAGGCGAGATCCTAAAGAAGGGATTCCTAAAGAGGGAGCCTCTCGTGAGAAGGGGGGAGGAGGTGAACGTGATCTTCAGGAAGGGGAACCTCGAGATAAGCTTTACCGGTGAGGTTTTGGACAACGGCTTCCTCGGAGACGTGGTCAGGGTTAGGTCGGCGAATACGGGAAAGATACTTCGGGGGAGGGTCGTATCCGAGGGGAGCGTTCTGGTTAAGTAAGTATAAGAGGCATTCATAAGAGTATTAGAAATTTTTTATATGATTATCGGCATATGGGCGGTGATAAAATAGTGGGGTCAGGAGGTGCAAGGATGGAAGCTTCAAGAAGGGATTTCTTGGGCGTAGCCTTGGGCGGAATGGGTGCTGTAGGAGCTCTGGGAGTTCTGTACCCCATAGTGAAGACCCTCGCACCTAGCGCGGCCTCCACAACCGAAGCTAAGGTGGAGGTTGACGTTACGAAGATACCGGAGCTGGGAATAAGGGTAACATCCTGGAAAGGTAAACCCCTGTTCGTCCTCAGGCTTCCAAAGGATCTTACACAGGACAAGTACAACGTCAAGAAGGATGCTGTAAACAACGCCGGAAAGCTCAACTACGACCTTTTGAAGGGACAGGACGCTTACGCCCTAGTTGGCGTGTGCACCCATCTCGGATGCATACCCCTGTGGAAACCGGAAGGCAGCGACGCGGTAAAGGCTCCTTACCTTCACTGCCCGTGCCACGGAGGGCTCTACACGCCGTGGGGAGACAACATAGGAGGTCCTCCTCCAAGACCCCTCTACGTCCCTCCTCAGAAGAGGGAAGGGAACAAGCTTATCGTAGGTGAGCCGGGATTTGTGAAGGAGCTCGTCTAAGGAGGTAGGGAGATGATAAAGAGGATAGTGGACTGGATAGACGAGAGGGCCCACGTTAGGGACCTCTACAGAGAACAGATGGTTGAGTACAAAGTTCCCAAGAACCTGACCTTCCCCTACGTATTCGGTGTTCTCGCACTGACCACATTTGCCATACAGATAATCTCAGGGATCATCCTCATAATGTACTACAAACCTATAATAGCCCACGCCTTCGACAGCGCCAACTACACGATAATGAAGGAAGTCTCCTTCGGATGGCTCTTCAGGCACATCCACGCGGCGGGAGCGAACTTCTTCCTCGCTATCGTCTATCTCCACATGTTCACGGGCATATACTACAACGCTTACAAAAAACCGAGAGAGCTAGTCTGGATAGTAGGTTGGGTTATATACTTCGTTCTCCTCGTTACAGCCCTCACAGGATACCTCCTGCCCTGGGGTCAGCTCTCCTACTGGGGAACGGTGGTTACGACCGAGATACCCGCATCCCTTGCGGACGCTCCCTCCTTAACGGGCATCTTCAGCGCCATAGG
>JALWEK010000047.1 GCA_027014185.1 Aquificaceae bacterium | reverse complement strand
GAGCGAGTTTATAACTTCAAGGTTCTTCTTCAACGAACCCTGGATAGACGCTTACAGAGGAGAGCTGGTCTTCCTGAGAGGTAACGAACTCTGCAGATGGAGATATTTTGAAGGAGAGCTAAGGTGCAGAGCCTTAGGGGGTGTTCCCGACCTGGTGAACCCTTCCCTCTTCCTTACCGGAATGCCTGACCAGACCATCCTCCTTTCTAACCCAACCAGGTGTTTCTACGAGGAGAGTTCGGGTGCAGTTAAGCTCGCAGAATGCGATATAAAAAACAGACCTATATGCGTGTACTCTGAGAGGCACGGTCGCGCAACGTGTATAGATCTACCTGTTTACTTGGACGTAATCAACGTCCTTCCCATGACCGCAAGGGAAGGCCTGCTCATCACAGATAAAGCTATCTTCAAGGTGGACTTCCTCTCGAGAGAGCTGAGGGAGGTTATGAATGGGTATGCCCTCGTCCAGTACAGGAGCTGTGACTACGAGAACTTCACGTGTAGTTACCTATTGAAAACGTTCCCTCCTGGTTATCTATACGTTGTGGGAGGTAGTATTTACAAGGATGTCGTACTATCCTCAGCTTCAGATCTCCTCTTCGGCAGCGAGTTTGAAACTGTAGTAAGGAGAAAGGTCTTCCTTGACGAACCTCTGGTGATGTCCACCCTCCTGGTTAAGTGCGAGAGGGGAGGTGTGGTTTGGAGGTTTCTGGGTGAAACCCTGAAGATGTTCGAAAGGACGTTGCCACCCGAGCTGCTGGGAATTGAAGACCTCAGGAAAGTCCTGAGCAGAATAAGGCTCGGTCTGGAGGTTTCCGAAAGGCTATCGAAGGTGATAGTCAGCTTTAAGAACAGAAAGGAGATAGACATAGAGAGCCTGAAGGATCTGCTGAAAAAGAGCGTCAAAGATGAGAAGGTTTACAATGCGGTGATATCAGCCGCTTACTACGCGAGCTTGTTCGACAGGGATATCACCATAAAGATGGGGGACAGGTGCGATACGCCCTACTATCTTAAGACGAGCCTGATCGATCTAAAGACGGGTTCGGTCTTGGAAAACCATAGGGTTTCCTTGCCCTTTGAGATGACCTCCAGCGCCCTGAGCTACGCTTTCCACCTCCTGCCTTTTAAACTCGGAAATAGGTACTTCTTGCTTCTCGTAACGCACACAGATCCGGTCGTAGATGCTGGCAGCTTCAGGTTCAAGGTTATCTACGTACTAATCTCAGCCGACGGAAGACTCTTGTCCTACGGGGAAGAGGAACATACCCTTCCGGTAATACCGGTGAGCTGTCCCAGGACGGATCTGCCGGAAACGGTTTCGAGGCTGATTACCTACCCTGAAGAGATAAAGATTTCTCCATCCGGTGAGATAAAGGTGGGTATGTGCACCCTAAGGACAGGGAACCTGGGAGCCTTCAAGCGGGCCCTTTCTGAGATCCCGCGGAGCTTCAGAATGAGTACTTGGGAGGGTTTAAAGGTCTTGGAGGTTGTGAGGGTCGGAGGGAGGAAAGAAACATTGGATCTTTACTTCAGGAGGATAGGT
>JALWEK010000046.1 GCA_027014185.1 Aquificaceae bacterium | reverse complement strand
CCACAGGACAGGGTCTATGAGAGGACTATCGCGAACGGCGAGGAGGTGAGGACGCGTAAGGGAAAGGTCGTGTCTGGAGGTTTCAGGGGGGACGAGAAGCTGGAGAAGCTCTCGGAGGAGTTCATCCCTGTTCCGGCCGTAGAGGAGGACCTTTCCCCCTTCGTAACCTCAGTACCTCTACAGCTTCTGGCCTACCACATAGCGAGCAAGCTCGGTCTGGATGTCGATCAGCCGAGGAACCTGGCCAAGACCGTTACCGTGGAGTGAAGAGGAAGTCCAGCAGCGCCTTCTGGGTATGGAGTCTGTTCTCCGCCTGGGTGAATATGAAGTCCGCGAACCTCTCGAAGACCTCCTCCGTTATCTCCTGTCCCTTCTTGGCGGGGAGACAGTGCATTACGAGAACGTCGTCCCTCGCGTGTGATAGAAGCTGCTCGTTCACCTGAAAGGGTTTCAGGGCTTCGAGTTTCTCCTCCCTCTCGTTGTCCCCCATGCTAACCCAGACGTCCGTATATACCACGTGGGCGTCCCTCACGGCCTCGACCGGGTTCGTTGTCAGATAGACGTTTCCCCCGGTGAAGTTGGAGAGATCTAGACCTGCCTGTAGGTAGTAGCTATCCGGACCGTAGTCCTCCGGGGTTGCTACGAAGAGGTTAAGGCCAAAAAGTCCCGCTCCCACGAGCCAGGTGTTGCACACGTTGTTCCCATCTCCGACGTAGGCTATCTTTATCTCCCTGATTTCCTCCCCGAACCTCTCGTATAGGGTGAATACGTCGCTCAGGACCTGACAGGGATGGGACTTGTCGGTGAGGGCGTTTATCACCGGGATCGAGGCCCACTTGGCGAACTCCTCGAGCCACGTGTGGGAGTGGTTCCTCACGATCGCTCCGCTCACGTATCTGGATAGGGTTCTCGCAGTATCCCTGACGTCCTCCCCCCTTGAGAGCTGGAGATGGCTCTCCTGGAGGAATATGGCGTTCCCTCCGAGCTCGCTTATCCCAACTTCGAAGGAGACCCTCGTCCTCGTTGAGGGTTTTGTGAATATCAGCGCTACGGTCCTTCCCTGCAAGACCTTATCTAGCTCCTCCTCACCCTCCTTTACCTTCTTTGTTCTCTTGACTACGTACCATGCTTCCTCCGGGTCTAGGTTCCAGAGGTCGATAAAATCACGCTTCATGGAACTATTATCTTACAGGTTCTTGAGCTTTTCAAGGATACGCTCTCTCTGGCCCTTCTCTCCCTCCTTCCCTTCCTCTAGGAGCTTCAGGGCGGCCTCGTAGTATCTCTTCGCCTCTTCCTTATAACCCATCTTCAGGAGGACGTCCCCGACGTGCTCGTTCACAACGGGATCGTCGTAAACCCTTCTCAGAGCGTCCAAGAGGTACTGAATGGCCTTCTCGTAATCGCCCTTGAGGTAATAGACCCAGCCCATGCTGTCTATGTAAGCCGGGTTGTCCGGATCTTCCTTGAGCGCTTTCCTTATAAGATCTTCCGCCTCCTCGACCCTTGCGCTTTCGTACCACAGAAGCAGCGAGTACCCAAGATGGTTGTACAGGTCCGGATCCCTCGGGTTCAGCTCGAGCGCCTTTCTCAGGTTCTGCTCCGCCTCTATGATCTTACCCAGCTGGTCCAGAGCTATGGCTTTGAGGAAGTATATCCTGTATTCTCTTGGGTTTATGGAGGAGGCCTTGTCCAGAACCTTGACCGCTTCCTCGTAGTGCTTCTTATCCATGAGGAGGTTGGCCTTAAGCATCAGGAGTTTCACGTTCGCAGGGTTCAGAGCGAGCCCCTCCTCTATCAGGTCCTGCGCCTTTCTGTAATCCTTTAGGGATAGGTAAACGTTGATGAGCCTCTCCAGTATCCTTTCGTTTTTCGGGACAACCTTCCTCAGCCTTTCGTATATCTCCTTCGCTTTCTCCAGCTCCCCGGTAAGCTCTAGGGAGAGGGCGTAAGAGTAAGCCAGGTTGAGATCCTCCGGATGGAGGGCGTAGAGATCTTTCAGTATCTCCTTAGCCTCGCTGAACCGACCCGACTGGATTAGGGTCAGCGCGTACTGATGCTTGTACTGGTAGTTGTCGGGAAATAGCTTGTACAGCTTCTCGTAGATCTCCCTAGCCTCCTCTATCCTTCCCGTGGCCATGTAGAGCTGTGCCAGCTTCTCTAGGGCTACCCTGTTGTTGGGATCCTTCTTGAGTATGCCTTTGTAGAGCTTCTCAGCTTCGGAGAACTCTTCCCTGCCCTCGTATATCTTCCCGAGGGTCACGAAGGCCGCCTCGAAGGTCCTTCTGATCTCGAGAGCCTTTTGAAGGTACTCTATAGCTTTATCAACCTTGCCCTCGCTCAGGTAGAGCTGACCCAGCAGGTAGTAGGGAAAAGGGTTGTTCGGGCTCAGATCAGCAAACTTCTTCACCACCTCCCTCGCCTTGTCCATCTTCTTAGCCTTTATGTACTCGTCGGCGAGGAATATAAGGATCTCTCTGTTGTTCGGGAACTTCCTGTAGGCTCTTTCCAGTATCTCAAGGGCCTTCTTCCTGTCGTTTTTGAGCCTGTATATGCTGTACAGTGCAACGTAAGGTTCAACCTTGTCAGGGTACTTTTTCAGGTACTCCTTGGCGAGCCTCAGGGCCTCGTCCACCTTGTTGATGGACATCTCGAGTCGTATGGTGTCCAGGTATAGGGAGGGTGTGGGCCTCTCCTCGATAGCCTGGAGGCAGTATAGCTCCGCCTCCCTCGGCCTGTCGGATAGGTACCTGCACATGACGTAATCGAAGTAGTAGTTGGCGTGCACAAAGCCTGTGAAGATAAAGCTGATAAAGAGAAGCTTGCTCATGCCCTCTGACCTTCCTTGTATATGAGGATGGGTATCTCCACCTTTCTGAACACCTCGGTAGAGGTGCTTCCGAGAAGTATCCTCTTGAGCCCGGACAGGCCCCTGCTTCCCATTATAAGGAGCTCTATATCGCTGTCCTTCTGGATGTGATTTACTATCTCCTCGGCGGGATCCTTTCCGCTCACGAACTCCGTCGAGACCTCGAAACCCGCCTCTTCGAACCTCTCCTTGATCCTTTCTAAGTACTTCCTCTTCTCCTCCTTGTACTTTTCGTATATGGCCTTCCCTATCTTCTCTACCAGAGGGAGGTCTATGGGTTCCTCTATGTGGAGGATCTCGACCTTAACCTTGAAAGGTTTGAGGAACTCAAGGGCGAACTCCACCGTCTTCTCGGCCGTCTTGGAGAAATCGTAGGCGATGAGGACCTTCTTGGTGGAGGTGGGCTCGAAGCCCTTTATTACAAGAACGGGCCTGCTGCCGTGCTTTACAACCTTCTCCGCCGTGGATCCTATGAGGATCTTCTCCACGAGGCCCTTCCTGTGGCTCCCTATCACGACAAGGTCTGGGCTCTCCCTTTCTTCCGTCTCAAGTATAAGGTCCCTTGGATCTCCCACATCTATCAGGAGCCTGACTTTTACAGGCTTTAGAAAGTCAGCAAGACCTTTGAGCTTCTCCTCGGCCTCCTGCTTCTTGTTTTCTTCGATCTCCTGGAGGAGCTTTACGTCTATCACGTCCACGCTCAGGCTCTCTGGATAGGGTATGTATATGGCCGGGGAGACGGCGTGGAACAGGATAACCTCTCCCCCGTGGACCTCGACTATCCTCTTTACGACCCTCAGGACTACGTTCGTTATGTCGGAGAAATCGACCGGGACGAGAACCTTCAACCCAAGAACCTCCCTACTACCTCCTCGAGAAATTTCTGTATCCTACCGTTGGAGGCCACGATGTCCCTCTTCCTGCCTTTTTCCATTACCTTGTAGATTCCTTTTTCTTTTAATTTTTTTATATTGTCAGTTGCAATTTTAAGGCTGTCCTCTAAATCAAGGGATAGCTCATGTTCTCTTTTTTTCAGATTTTCAGTTCCGCTTAAAAATAGATGCACATGTAGATCTTGAAAAACAGGAACAGCATAATCAATTGTCATGTCAAATTCTGGATCAACATCAACAACAAAATTTTTCATTTTTTCATCCCAATAAACAGTGCAATTTTCAATAAGCTTTTTCTTTTTTGGATGAAAAAACCCTTTACATCTAATCCTCATAATCACTTACTATCATATTGCCAAATATTCATCAAGCTTCATCATTTTATCAATTCTTGACAATTTTACTAATTGGTTCTATAAAAATAATATTCAAATTGGAGGGATGAAATTGAAAAAAATATTTATTTTATTTTTCCTCTTGTTTTTAATTTTAAGTTCAAAATGTTATTGTAACAATGGCCTCACCTTAACCTACCCCATTGGTGGAGAGAGAATAAAAGAAGGCTCCACATGTATAATTACATGGGATATAGGAGATGATAACTCCTCAACCGTAAGATTAGAATATTCTCTTGACAATGGCACCAATTTTTACACTATAACAGATTCTACTGAAAATGACGGGAGTTATACATGGCAGGTGCCTGAAATATTATCAGATAACTGCATTGTTAGGATAACTGACAATGAGACCTCTGATACAAGTGACTCTGTTTTCTCAATTGTAAAACCTAAAATTACGCTTTTTTTCCCAAATGGAGAAGAATGGCTACGTTCAGGCTTTACTTATAATATTAAGTGGAATACTGAAGGAAAAGTTGACAATGTAAAGATAGAGCTTTCAACTGATAATGGAAGCTCATTTACAACTATTGCAAGTTCGGTAAAAAACAGGATGATTAAAGAGGGAAAGATTTCAAAAAAAAGTATAAAAGTTGAATACAGTTCTAAAAAGTACCCAACAACCGGATATGGATATGTAAAAAATTTAGAGCCAAAA
>JALWEK010000045.1 GCA_027014185.1 Aquificaceae bacterium | reverse complement strand
ATGAACTCGTCTGCGTGGGAGATGGAAAGTAGAACTGTCAGTAAAACCACCAAGAACCCCATGGCCGACCCTCCTTTAGTCTTCTATGCGTAATAAAATAAACGATCAATGTTCGAGTTCCAGCTTCTCAAAAAGGACGGAAAGGCCAGAAGGGGAAGACTGATCACACCACGGGGCGTGATAGAGACTCCCGTCTTCATGCCGGTCGGAACCCAGGGGACGGTGAAGGCCATGATCCACAGGCTCCTTATAGAGATGGGAACCCAGATAATCCTGGGAAACACCTACCACCTCTATCTGAGGCCCGGGATAGAAGTGATAAAGGAGGCGAGAGGACTGCACAGGTTTATAAGCTGGAAACGGCCTATCCTGACGGACAGCGGAGGTTATCAGGTCTTCTCTCTAGGCCAGGGGAGGTTCGGAGACAGGAAGTCCAAGGTGAAGGTGAACGACGAAGGGGTGGAGTTCAGGGATCATCTTGCGGGAGACCTCCACTTCTTTACACCAGAGAAGGTCATACAGATCCAGGAGGTCCTCGGTTCAGACATCATCATGCCCCTCGACGAGTGTGTGGAGTATCCCATAGAGAAGGACTATGCGAGGAGGGCCCTTGAGAGGACGATCAGCTGGCTCGAGAGGAGCGTAAAAGCTAAAAGGAGGGAGGATCAGGCCCTCTTCGGGATAGTCCAGGGTGCCTTCTTTGATGACCTGCGCATAGAAGCCACTCTGAGAACGGTGGAGATAGACCTTCCCGGATACGCGATAGGGGGGCTCTCTGTTGGGGAGCCGAAGGAGATCATGCTGGAGATGACCGACCTTGTCTGCGAGCACCTTCCTGATGAGAAGCCCAGATACCTGATGGGCGTGGGGAAGCCCGAGGACATCCTCAACGCTGTCGCCCTCGGCGTGGATATGTTCGACTGCGTGGTCCCCACGAGGAACGCGAGGACGGGGACGCTGTTTACCTCGAGGGGCGTAGTGAACATAAGGCACGAGAAGTATAAAAAGGACTTCTCCCCCCTCGATCCCGAGTGCGGCTGCTACACCTGCGCCAACTTTTCAAAGGCGTATCTGAGACACCTCTTCGTATCGGAAGAGATAAGCTCCTACGTTCTCAACACCATACACAATCTCACCTTCTATCTCAGGATGATGGAGGAGATCAGGAAAGCTGTAGAGGAGGGGAGGTTCGAGGAATACAGAAAAGGGATGCTCAGCAAGGTAACGCAGAAGCTCTAACCCTTGGTCCAGCTCTCGCTCACCACGCTCTCGGCTTCAACGGGAACGTGTTTGAGGACTATGTGTCCCGCCTTTACCATCGCATCCTCAAGAACGCTCCTCACCTCCTGCGCCTGCTGTGCGGGACATTCGACCACTATCTCGTCGTGGACGAGGTTCACCAGCTTGGCCTCGAGCCCCTTCCTCCTCAGCTCCACATCGAACATCAGAACCGCCAGCTTCAGGAGGTCTGCCCCCGTCCCCTGTATGGGGTAGTTCACCGCGTCGGTGAAGGTGGTGGCCTTGTAAGGCCTCCCTAAAAGGGTTGTGCCTTTTATCTCCTCCTT
>JALWEK010000044.1 GCA_027014185.1 Aquificaceae bacterium | reverse complement strand
CTCCTCATCCACGCCGAGCTCTTTCTGAGGGAGATCCTTTATATGGCCGAAGGTCGCTCGAACGATAAAGTTCTTGCCGAGGAACTTTTGTATGGTTTTCGCCTTCGTGGGCGATTCTACTATGAAAAGGTTCATCTACACGATTTTAGCAAGCGTCCTCTCCCCTATCCTTATGTGGTACTCGAGGGTCCTCATTATGTCCTCCACGGTCCTAGCCAGCTCCTCGGTAATAAGCTCCTCCTGCTCTCCAAGAGAGTTCTCTATGAACTCAACCACAGCCTCTATTCTGTCTAGGATAGGTTCATCATATACCTTCATACTCTCCAAAAATAGGGGGGAGAGCTGTTCCAAGGTTGGAAGAAGTATAGCCGATAGGGAGAGACTCTCCGAACTGAGCAGGAGAGCCTGCTCCCTCATGTACTTGTCTGTCATCGATTCTATTTCGTCGAGTATAAGCGCCACTAACCTGAAGCTCTGGGTGAGCCTGCGGAGTATGTCAACCGTCTTCAAGGTTAGCTCGGAAGTCCTCTGCTGGGTTGCGAGGAAGGTGTTTATAACCTTCCGCTGGTAACCTATCTCTTCCTCTAGCTTAGCAAGGAGTATGTAAAGGGGAGACACTTCCATCTTCCAGAGAAGTTAAACCAGCTCTTCCTCCATTTCAACCTTGTACTCGTCTATCTTCTCGGTGTAGTCATCGAACCAGTGAGCCTCGGGATTTCTCTTAAAGACCATGAACTTACCAGCGTTCTCCGGATCGGCCGCCCTGTGATACCGGAAGAAGATAAGATCCTCTGTCTTTCCTAGTATCTCTATCTTGCCGGTCTCATGGGACATAACGTATCTTACCCTAGCCGCTAGGCCGGACATCTTGGCCCTGACCGCCTCAACTAGGTCTATGGTCTCCTCTATCTTGGTGGAGTAGGTCTTGTTACCCGCAGTAGGCCTGCACTGGAAGACGTAGTAGGGGGGGACTCCTATAAAGGAGAGCTCCTCCAGAAGCTCTCTCAGAACCTCGGGAGAGTCGTTTATACCCTTCAGTATGGGTGTCTGGTTCGTGAGCGTGGTCCCGGTGAGCTGGACCAATTCCACAGCCTTCATCGCCTCCTTGGTAAGCTCCCTCGGATGGTTGAAGTGGTTCATAAGGTAGAGCTTCTTGCCTGTCTCGGTGTTGAACCACTTGAAGAGGTCCAGAAGGTCAGGGTCGTCTATAACCCTAAAGGGGTTTACCGCCAGCATCTTCGATCCTATCCTCACTATCCTCACATGGGGGATATCCGCGAGGGCTTTGAGTATCTTTTCGAGCTTGAAGGTGGCCAGGACGAGGGGATCTCCTCCTGTAAGAAGGACGTTGTTGATCTCCGGATGGTTCCTTATGTACTCGAGACCTTCCGAGACGTCCCTGGCAACCTCGTCGTTGTCGTTCATGAAGAGCCTCTTCCTGAAGCAAAATCTGCAGTATATACCGCACACATCGGTGACAAGAAGAAGCGCTGTGTCAGGATACTTGTGCTCTAGGCCGTGTACTTTCATGTACTTGCTCTCGTTGGAAGCGTCGAGCTTGCCCCATACATCCAGCTCTTCGGTTGTGGGTATAACTATGCGCCTTATAGGATCCTCTGGATCATCCCAATTTATCAAAGAATTGTAGTAATCGTTCGTTCTAAATGCGAACTTTTCCGTAACTTCCTTCAATTCTTGACGCTCTTTTTCGTCGAGCTTATCTATGAATTCGAGTTTGGTAATGTATTTAACCTTCCTTTTCATCTTACCCACCTCCATTTTCAAACTTCCAAAAGGCACCAAAACCAAAATTCCGGTTTTGGCAGCATTTATTTTAGATGAATTTTCCCTATTGTCAAGTCTTGTGGGTTAAGGAGATTTTAAAAGAGATATAATTCATTTTGAAGATGATTTGTTGGAGATTTAAAATCCTTTTCCTCCTTTTAAAGTTCGGTTTAATCTTATCGTGTGGTATCAAAAAACCTCCAAAACCTCTACCTCCTCCCGAGTACGAACTGAAGAGGATAGGCAGCAAAGTTTACCTCATACCCAAAATCAAAGGTCTGAAGGCGGAGGGTTTTGTACCCATAGATGGGTTCTTAGTCAGGGATGATCCTTCAAGGTTCTGCTTCAAGGTGTCAAGTCCAAAGGGAAGGGAGGTCTTGAGCTGTGTGGAAGAAGCCGGAGCGGGCAGGCCCTCTCTTGAGGTTGAGGTGAAGAACGACAGAGTGGAGATAATCGCCAAGGAGGTGGGAACCTACAGGCTGTACCCATACAGGGACGGTAAGCTGATCCCCAAACCCCTGGCCGAGGTGAGGGGTAGGAAGATGGAGATCGAGCGGGGGCTAAAACCTAAGATCGTTGGGGTGACTAAGGTGATGGGGAGAGTTGAGAGTGAGCCCACTATAGTTGAGATACCTCCGGTTGAACCCCTGAGGCCAGCACCCCCGGAGGACGTCAGGTACGTTGTAAGGGGGGATAAGCTTTTCCTTTACTGGTGGGGCCCGGACGATGAGGTCAGATTTCTGGTGTACAGAAACGGAAAGCTCCTAACTCCGGAGCCAATAGTGAGCAACTACTATGTGGACGAACTCCCCAAGAGAGAAACTGTTTACGAGATAGTCAGCGTGAACAGTGCCGGGGCCAAGAGCGAGCCCGCAAGGATAGTTTACAGACCGTAGTGGGCTGCTATCGCGGCCGATATTGCGAGGACTATGTCCTCCCTGTCCACCTCTCCCTCTACTGCAAAGTCGTACTCTCCCTTCTGGATCTTCTCCTCCAAGAACCTGACCCCGAAGTCTCCCCTCAGGAAGTCCGGATCCCTCACGATCTCCCTGTATAGGGGTATGTTTGTAGGAACACCCCTGACGATGAACTCGTCTATCGCCCTCCTCGACCTTGCCACAGCCTTCTCCCAGGTGAGGGCCCATACCGTCATCTTGGCTATCATAGAGTCGTAATAAGGGGGGATTATGTAGTCTTTATAGACCCCCGCATCTATCCTGACTCCCGGGCCACCGGGGGAGTAGTAGGCGGTTATCTTTCCCGGAGAGGGGGCAAAGCCCTTTTTGGGGTCCTCTGCGTTTATCCTGAACTCTATGGCGTATCCCCTGAAGGTTATGTCGCTCTGGAGGAAGGGAAGGGGCTCTCCAGCAGCTATCCTTATCATCGTCTCCACTATGTCCACGCCGGTGATTGTCTCCGTGATGGTGTGTTCAACCTGGAGGCGCGTGTTCATCTCTATGAAGTAGTACTCGCCGGTCTTGGTATCTACGAGGAACTCCAGGGTTCCCGCGTTCTCGTAACCGACCCTCATAAGGGCACGCACCGCGTTCCCGAGGATCTTCATCCTCAGATCCCTGTCTAGGGCCGGAGAAGGGGCTATCTCTATCAGCTTCTGGTGCCTCCTCTGTATCGAGCAGTCCCTCTCCCCCAGGTGTATTATGTTCCCGTACTTGTCTCCGAGAACCTGGACCTCTATGTGCTTAGGATTGTCTATATACTTCTCTACGAATATGTCCCCCTTACCGAAGAAGGCCTCAGCCTCCCTGTAGGCGCTCTCGAAGGCGCTCTTTAACTCCTCCTCCGAGCGGACGACTCTCATACCCCTTCCACCGCCCCCGTAGGCGGCCTTGAGCATAACGGGGAAACCTATCTCCTTTGCAAACTGAAGGGCCTCCTCCGGGTCGCTCAGGGGCTCCGGTGTTCCGGGAACCACAGGCAGCCCCGCCTCGGACATAACCTTCTTGGCCTTCACCTTGTCCCCGAACATCTCTATCTGCTCGGGTGTGGGGCCTATGAAGGTCACTCCCCTCCTGCGGCAGTACCTTGCGAAGTCCGCGTTCTCCGCCAAGAAACCGTATCCCGGATGTATGGCGTCCGCCCCCACCTGGCGGGCGAGATCCACTATCCGAACGTAGTCAAGGTAGGCCCTTATAGGATCTCCCGGTATAAGGTAGGCTTCGTCCGCCTTCTTGACGTAGAGGGATCTGACGTCCGCCTCGGAGTATATGGCCACCGTCTTTATACCGAGCTCCTTACAGGCCCTTATTATCCTAAGGGCCACCTCTCCTCTGTTGGCAACGAGGACTTTCTTGAACATCTTGAGTAATTATATATCTAATGAAGCTCAAGAAATCTTACGGTCAGCATCTGCTCAAATCATCAGGGATTCTGAAGAAGATAGCACAAGCCCTCGAGATAGAAGAGGGGGACACGGTTGTCGAGATAGGCGGAGGGACGGGGAACCTGACAAGGGTTCTGCTCGAGGAACCTATAGGTAAGCTCTACGTCCTTGAGCTGGACGAAGAGATGGTTACCGAGCTAAAGAAGATAGAAGACACGAGGCTCGAGGTGATCCACGCGGATGCGAGCGAGTTCGACTTCTGCACTCTCGGGGAGAACCTAAGGCTCGTAGGGAATCTCCCGTACAACGTGGGATCTCTGATAATAGAGAACGTGGTGTTCCACCACAGATGCATTCCCAGGGGCGTGTTTATGCTCCAAAAGGAGGTTGCGCTCAAGCTGGCGGGGAAAGGGGATATAAGCTGGCTCTCGGTATTTCTCAACACCTTTTACGAGGTCGAGTATATCATGAGCGTTCCCCCGAGGTTCTTCGTTCCGCCTCCGAAGGTGGATTCGGGTGTTATAAGGATAAGGAGAAAGGAAGAGCATCCCCAGATAGACTTGGAAAGGTTCAAATCCTTCCTCACAAGCCTCTTCTCCATGAGGAGGAAGAAGCTGAGGAAGAAGCTGGACGAAGAGGTCCTTTCGAAAGCGGGCATAGACCCGAACCTGAGGGTGGAGCAACTCTCCCTCGGAGACTTTCTCAAACTGTATAATGTGTATGAGGTTTGAAGATGAAGGACGTCTTCTTTATAGAGAGAGATCCCTACGCTCCGATAAGGCACTGTTACACCGTGAGCAAGATACTCTACGAGGGAAAGAGCGAGTATCAGGAGATCTTGGTCTTAGAGTCTCCCGAGTTCGGCAGGCTCCTAGTCCTAGACGGTGTGGTCCAGCTCGACGAGAAGTACGAGTTCATGTACCACGAGTACTTGGCTCACGTTCCCCTACACGCACACCCCAACCCCGAGGACGTTCTGATAATAGGAGGAGGGGACGGCGGAACTCTGAGGGAGGTTCTCAAGCACGAGTGCGTAAAGCGTGCAGTTCTCGTGGATATAGACAAGGAGGTTATCGAGGTCTCCAAGAAGTTCTTTCCAACACTCTCTTGCTCCTTCGACGATCCGAGGGCGATAGTGGTGAACGAGGACGGGTACAAGTACATACAGGACTACGAGAACGAGTTCGACGTTGTTATAGTGGACTCAACCGACCCTGTGGGCTTTGCCCACGTCCTGACTACCGAGGAGTTCTTCAGGTTCGTTCACAGAGCGCTTAAGGAGGACGGTATCTTCGCAGCGCAGACAGAGTCCATACACTACCACCTGGATATGGTTGTCAAAATCCAGAAGAACCTTCAGAAGGTCTTTCCGATAGTCGATCTGTACACCTCGGTGGTTCCCATATACGCAGGCTACTGGTGGACCTACTCCATCGCTTCCAAAAAGCATGCCGTCCGCCAGCCTGCCCGTGAGGTGAAGGTTGATACTAAGATCTACTCGGAAGAGATGCACAGGTACGCCTTCCTTCCGGAAGGTTTTTACAGGAAGGTCATGGAGGGAGAGTTCAGGTTATAATACTTGTTTGCCTCGCTCCCTCAGGATGAGAGGGGGCCAAAAGACCAGGAGGTGAAAGGATGCCAAGGCACAGGCACTACAAGACAGTTAGGTTTTACGAGACCGTCTTCGTCCTCAAACCCACCCTGACCGAGGAAGAGGTTAAACAGCGGGCCGAGGAGATCAAGAAGTTCATCGAGTCCAAAGGAGGAGAGATCCTCCACTTCCAAGACTGGGGAACTAAGACCCTGGCCTACAGGATTGAGAACTACAACCACGGAAGGTACTTCCTGGTTCAGTACAAAACGGAGAACCCACAGCTACCCAACGAGCTCGACTTCCAGCTGAAGATAAACGAGGACGTGATAAGGTGGCTCAGCTTCCAGATAAAGGAGAGCGAGGTGATAAAGGGTGCTAAATAAGGTCCTCCTCATCGGAAGGCTGACCAGCGATCCCGTGATCAGATACCTCCCTTCTGGAAGTCCTGTTACGGAGTTCAACGTAGCCTGGAACAGAAGGTACAGGGTTGGTGAGGAGTGGAAGGAGGAGAGCCACTACTTCGATGTTAAGGCCTACGGTAAGCTGGCCGAGGACCTATCCACGAGACTCTCTAAAGGCTATCAGGTCGTGATAGAAGGCAGGCTCACCCAGGACAGGTGGACCGGGCAGGACGGGAAGAACTACTCAAAGGTGAGAATCGTGGCCGAGGCTGTGAGGATAATAAGGAAGCCCAGGATCGAGGAGGTGGAGGAGGAGGAGATCCCAACACCCGAGAAGATAGAGGAGGAGCTAAAGGCCCTCGAAGAGAAAGAACCTTTCGACGAGGACGATGAAATCCCCTTCTAGGAGAAGACTATGCATATAAAGGTTGCTGTGTGTCCCCACGACTCTACCAAGAACAAGGTAAACTGGCTCTACTTCATAACGTACCTGTCCGAGAAGGTAGGCGTTGATATCACTATGGAGCAGTGCTTTGAGTTCGAGTGCTACTACAAGAGCTTCCCCCACGTGGACATGACCTATTCGAACCCGCTCGATGCCCTGAAGATACACGAGGAGAGAGGCTTTATACCCGTTGCGGGGAACGACAACTACGACGAGGTGGTGATAATCGCAAACAGAGATGCCCAGCCCAGCTTAGAAGCTATAAGCGGGAACAAGGTTCTGTGCGTGGAGAACCAGTTCGCCACCTACCTGGGAATGAGGATACTGAGGAGGCTTGGTATAGAGCACTACCTCGAGTACAGGGAATCATGGCAGAGCGTCCTGGGCGGCGTTTCCAAGGGAGAGGCACCCTACGGGTTCCTGTACAAGGACTTTTGGGAGCAACTCTCGGACCTTTCCAGGAGGGCCGTGGTTCCTATATACGAGAGCGAGGAGAAGCTCAGCTCCCATCTGATAATGCTCGCTCCGGAGCTCCAGCAGTACAGAAACCTTATCCTTGCGGCGCTGGAGGAGATGCCCACAGATGAAAAGGGTGCTAAAATATTGAAGCAGCTCAGGATAAGCAGGTGGTATCCTGTCGATTCCCTAGATTACTTGAAAGAACTTGTTCAGGAGGTTTGAGATGGCTATAAAGAGACCTGCGAAGAGGAAGGTTTGTTACTTCTGCGAGAACAAGAAGGAGCCCGACTACAAGAACTACGAAGAGCTGAGGCAGTTCATGACCGAGAGGGCGAGGATAAAGTCCAGGAGACAGACGAATCTCTGCAACAAGCATCAGAAAAGGCTAGCACTTCAGATAAAGAGGGCTCGCCAGCTCGCACTCCTGCCTTACGTTGTAGTCTAACAAAAGGAGGAAGGAGATGAAGGTGATACTCACAAGGGATCTGGAAGGTTACGGTTTCCTCGGAGATGTCATAGAGGTAAAGAGGGGCTTTGCCAACAACTACCTCATACCCAGAGGCTACGCTCTGCCAGCGACCGAAGGGAACGTAAAGCACGTCCAGGAGATACTCAAGCAAAAGAGAAGGAAGCTCGAGAGGGAAAAGAGGAAGGCAGAGGAGCTCGCCAAGAAGTTGGAAGGGGTCGTTGTACAGGTAGAGAAGCCTGTGGGTGAGGCTGGAAAGCTCTTCGGTTCAGTTACCGCTGCAGACGTGGTGAACGCCCTCAAGGAGCAAGGCATAGAGATAGACAGGAAGAACGTAGTCTTTCCACACCCGATAAGGGAGACAGGTCTCTACACTGTTACCATAAGGCTTCACAGAGAGGTGGCCGTTGAGATAAAGGTGGATGTCAAACCCCAGGAGAAGGAATAAATTATTTGAGCCATGAAAGAGATCGTAGTTGAGAAAAAGAGGGTAGCGCTTTCGACCGATCTTTTCCTAGCCCTAGGAGGGGTTCTCCTGTCCGTAGGACTCTCTCTCCTTCCTTACGAGAACGTATTCTGGTACAAGTCTGCCATGCTGGCCTACGGGCTTGCCGCTCTAGTTTACCTTGCGTACCTCCTCGTAAGGGAATCCATACTCGGAAGGGCCGCCACAGGGATACTCTTCTTAGGGCTACTGCTCAACCTCACTGGAATGATAAGGAGGGGGATAGAGAGCTATCAGATGGGTGTATTCCACCCGCCGTGGAGCAATCTCTTCGAGGCTCTTACCTTCTGGAGTTTCGTAGCAGGAAGCGTTTACCTTCTGATAGAGAGAAAGTACGGTTTCAGGTTGATAGGCGCCTTCGTCGTGCCTCTGATATTCTTCACATCGGCCTACGCTATCTTCAAAGCCTCTCATGATATACAGCCCCTGATGCCCGCACTCAGAAGCTACTGGCTCTATATCCACGTGGTAGCCGCCTTCATAGGGTACGCAGGCTTCACGGTGGCCTTCGGGGGAGCCGTTGCGTATCTGATAAAGGAACACTTCAAGGACAAGAGCTGGGCCCAGAGGTACCTCCCTTCCAAGGAGGTCCTGGACGAGATCACCTACAAATCTATAGCTATAGTCTTCCCGGTATGGACGGCCTCGATCATTCTCGGGGCAGCGTGGGCGAATGAGGCCTGGGGAGGGTACTGGAGCTGGGACCCCAAGGAGGTATGGTCCCTGATCGTGTGGCTCTTCTTCGGAGCCTACCTGCACGCCCGTCAATTGATGGGCTGGAGGGGAAAGAGGGTAGCCTGGATGGTCGTCTTCGGGTTTATAACCGTTTTGATATGCTTCTTCGCTATTAACCTGTACTTCCCGGGGCTACACAGTTACGCTACCGAGTAGCCTCCTTCTTCCTCCCCACCGAGGCTATCCGGTTAGTTATCTCCTTGGCGTTCTTTATAGCCTCCCTTACGTTCGATTTGGTTGTCTTTAGCATTTTAGCGACCTTGTCGATTATCTCATCATCGTCCGTGGACTCCTCCAAAAGCTCTACGAGAGAGAGGATGAGGCCTAGCTCGTTGTACCTGCTCTCGTAAGCCTCTATCACGTCCTCGTCCAGATTGAGCTCCTTCGCTATCTCCTGAGGATGCTCACCCATAAGTTCATCCGTTAGAGAAAACAGACCCGTTATATAGGCCTTCTCCTCGAGTCCGGGGGCGTAAATCTTGGCCAGCTCTTCGGCAAGGCTCGCCCTCAGCAGCGATCTCCTTATCAGCTCTTCCTCCTCGTGCCCAGCGAAGAGCTCGGTGATAGCCAGGGCGAGGGTGAAGTTCGCCACGTTGTTGAGGCTCAGGAGCGATATGGCGTCTTCAACTGAGTTTATGTCGTGTGCCCTCTCCCTGTATAGGGACTTCACAAACCTGAGGAGCCTGTAAGTTGCACCCACGTCCTGCTCTATGACATCGGCGACCTTCTTTAGATCTCTCCTCTTTAGGGCCTCGTAGAGCTTTATCACCGTGTCCTTCATAAAGTAGAGGCTTCTTATGTCCCTTATCGGGATGGGCTTGGCAAGGTAGTAACCCTGGAAGTAGTCCACCCCCGCCTTCTTCGCCCTATCGTAGTCTGCCTCGTTCTCTATGTTCTTGGCCACCACTCCCTTTTTAAGCTCCTTTAGTATCCCCATTACCTCGGTGAGCTCCTCGTCCGTGTAAACCATCTCCTTCCAGTTTATCTTCACCATGTGGCACTTGTTCAGGAGGGGAAGGTAATTAACCTTCTCAAAGCCGAAGTCGTCTATGCAGAAGGTAAAACCTCTATCCACGAGCTCGTTCACAGCCTTAAGGAGCTCGTTGGTTATGCTCCTGTTCTCAACGAGCTCTATACCCACGAGCTCGGGTGGGAGTAGCTCGAACATAGTGGCTTCCAGAAATAGGGAGGGAACGTTTATAAAAACGAGCTTGCCGTTCCCTATCTTCTCCGGACCCACGTCCGCAACTATGTTTATCGTTATCGAGGTAGCCTTTAGGGGATCGAGGCCCTCAGGAAACCTCCTGGTCTTTATGTCCTTAAGCATTACCTCGTAGAAGGCTACGTTCCCTTCCCTGTCGAAGATCGGCTGTTTGAAAAGTACGTACATCCTCTCCCTATTTTATATAACGGAGTCTCTCGTAGCTTCTTTAATCTCCCCCACTAGGTAGAGGGACCCGACCGCGCATAAATCTTCATCGAGGAGCCACGCATCGGCCGGGGTGTCGAGAACATCGACCTCTTTGAAGCCAAGTTCTTTAGCGTAGCTGTAAAGGTTTCCCACAGGTTCGCCCCTGTAATGGCTCACCTGGGTAAGGATTATCCTATCTGTGTGCCTCCTTATGAGCTCCATCGAGAGCCTCCACTCCTTCTCAAGGAGACCTGTAAAGAGTATGCTGACCTCTCCAAAGAGCCTGCCAACTTCCTTGACGACCTTCCCGATAGCGTACGGGTTGTGGGATCCGTCCACTATAAGGAGCGGCTCCCTCCTCAGAACCTCCATCCTGCCCTCCCATCTCGTTTCACGGAGGGCCTTCTTCACCCTTTCAACATCCAGCTCTGTAAAAAGCCTGGCGAGGGTCACGGCGAAGGAGGCGTTGTCTATCTGCCACTTCCCTAAGAGTCCCAATGGGGCCCTTTGAAGGTTCAGGTCTAGGAAGCTGTAATCCGTGAGCACCGTACTGCCCCTTTCAGAAAATCCCCTGTACCGGTAATCCAGGCCCGCGGTTATGGGGTTCTCTATTCCCATCTCCAGGGCCTTAGTGTAGAGGGGGTACCTGGAGCTCCCTAGAACGAGGGGAACGCCTTCCCTGTGAAGATGCAGCTTGTCCCAGGCTATCTCCTCCACGTTCCTCCCGAGCCATCTCGTGTGATCCCTCTCCACGTTTGTTATACCTACAACGGCTGCTTCGCACACCTTCGTGGCGTCCCATCTGCCCCCCATTCCCACCTCCATGACCGCAACATCCACGCTCCGATCCCTGAAGTAGAGGAGCGCTATTAGGGTGGCAGCCTCAAAGTAGGTGAGATTGAACCTTTCAAAAACTTTTTTAAGATCCTTAACGTAGGCGGAAAGTACATCCTCAGTCACTTTTTCACCGTTTACCCTCCATCTCTCGTTCTCCTCAACCAGATGGGGTGATACGAACCATCCGGTCTTATGCCCGTGCTCCCTCAGTATCCTCTCGAGGAAGGCGCAGGAAGAGCCCTTCCCGTTCGTACCGCCGACGAGCACGGCCGGAAAATACTTCTGAGGGTTTCCCACGTAGTCGGCCGCCTCCTTTATCCTCTCGAGGGTTGGCTCTATCTTGTAATCCCTTCCTCTGTATAGATCCCAGAGTTTCATGGGAGAGAAAATTAGTGCCGCCCCTGTGTTTTTCAAGTTAAAATGAGGAAAACATCAGAGGAGGGCTGAAGCCGTGAGAAAGTACATACTTCCGGAAGGAGAGATACCCAAGAGGTGGCTGAACATAATCCCCCTGCTGCCCGAACCACTGGAACCTCCCCTCGATCCGGAAACGAAAGAACCCGTATCCCCCGAGAAGCTCGCCGTAATATTCCCGGAGCCCCTCATAGAGCAGGAGGTCTCCGACAAGGAGTGGATAGAGATACCCGAAGAGGTCCTTAACATCTACTCACTCTGGAGGCCCACACCCCTTCACAGGGCCAAGAACCTGGAAGAATACCTGGGAACGCCCGCCAAGATCTTCTACAAGAACGAGAGCGTCTCCCCTCCGGGGTCCCATAAACCCAACACGGCGGTGGCCCAGGCTTACTACAACAAAATCTCTGGAGTCAAGAGGCTCACCACCGAGACGGGAGCCGGTCAGTGGGGCAGTGCCCTCTCCTTCGCCACCCAGTTTTTCGATATCGAGTGCAGGGTGTATATGGTCAGGGTTAGCTACAACCAAAAGCCCTACAGAAGGATCCTCATGGAAACCTGGAAGGGAGAGGTGATACCCTCCCCTAGCCCTTATACCAACGCGGGGAGACAGTTCTACGAGAAGGATCCAGAGCACCCGGGAAGCCTCGGGATAGCAATAAGCGAGGCGATAGAGGAGGCGGCCACGAGAGAAGACACGAAATACTCCCTCGGGAGCGTCCTCAACCACGTTCTGCTTCACCAGACTGTCATAGGCCTAGAGGCCAAGAAGCAGATGGAGGAGGCCGGCTTTTACCCGGACGTGGTAATAGGCGCCGTTGGGGGAGGTTCTAATTTCGCAGGGCTCTCCTTCCCCTTCCTCGCAGACAAGCTGAGGGGAGAGAAGCCGAACCTGGAGGTGATCGCCGTCGAACCTGAGGCCTGCCCCACCCTGACCAAGGGTGAGTACAGGTACGATTTCGGCGATACCGTGGGTCTCACCCCCCTAATAAAGATGTACACCCTGGGGCACGACTTCGTTCCACCCCCCATACACGCGGGAGGGCTTAGATACCACGGCGACGCTCCGCTGGTGTGCAAACTCTACGACCTGGGACACATCTCGGCGGTGGCCTACAGGCAGACGGAGGTCTTCGAGGCGGCGGTGACCTTCGCGAGAACCGAGGGAATAGTCCCTGCTCCAGAGTCCTCCCATGCTATAAAGAAGGCTATAGACGAGGCCCTCAGGTGCAAGGAGACCGGAGAGGAGAAGGTCATACTCTTTAACCTTTCGGGACACGGATACTTTGACCTCTCTGCCTACGATAAGTTCCTCCGGGGGGAGCTTGAAGATACCTAAGCTTATTCATAAGTTATCTGAATGATAGGTAAGGTCTTTCAGATATTCCGTGAGAAGGGGGGCCTTCTGAAGGCCCTCGATCTCTGGGACTGGTACGAGTCCCTGGACGCCCGTCAGCAGAAGGCTATAAAGAAGTACTACTCGATAAAGGTCATAAAGAACCTGAGTTTCCCTTACAAGGCAAAGCACTTCGACAGCGGAGAGATAGAGAGGCCCCTCTACACTAAGAGGACCTTCCTCGCCACCATAGCCCAGACCGCTCTCCTCGAAGGGGATTACGAGACCGCTGAGTGGCTCTACAACGAGGCACTAAAGATGGAGGGAACACCCTTGGAGGCACATCTTATCCTCAACGATCTCATCCTGCTCGCCCAGAAGCTCAAGGACTTCGATAAGATAAAACGCTACTGCAAGGAGGACGTCAGGCTCTATCCGGAGTACAAGGAGGCCCTCAAAGAGAGGTCTGGGGGGCAGCTACCCCAGATAAACGCCTTCGAGGTTATGGTCTATCTACTTGAGCGGGAGGGGAAGGTAAGGGAGGCCCTCGACCTTGTGGAGTTTATAAGAAAGGAGGGGATAGCTTACCCGTACTACGAGGAGGTCAAAAAGAGGCTCCAAGAAAAGCTCGGGGATGAAAGAGGTTAGCAGGCTCCTTAGGAAGGTCATAGCCCTCCAGAAGGAGGAGAAGTTGATACCTCCCGATTCCAGTCTCCTGGTTGCGCTCTCCGGGGGGGTTGATTCCGTAACCCTGACGCACGTCCTGCTGGAGCTAAGGGACTTCCTCAAGATCAAGGATCTGGCTCTCGCCCACTTCAACCACATGCTCAGGGAAGAGGCCAAAGAGGAAGAAGAGTTCTGCAGGGAGCTCGCAAAGAACCTCGGCCTCGAGATACATGTGGGAAGGGAAGAGGTGGGAAAGATAGCCAAAAGAGAGGGAAGGAACCTTGAGGAGACTGCGAGGGAGATGAGGTACTCCTTTCTGAGGAGAGTTAAGGAGGAGAAGGGCTTTGATCTGATAGCCACGGCCCACCACCTGAACGACCTCGTGGAGACATCCCTGATATGGCTCGTAAGGGGCGCAGGCCTGGAGGGACTGATAGGCTTCGATCCGAAGGAAGGGGACGTGGTCAGACCCCTCTACAGGGCCACGAGGGAAGAGATACTCGATTACGCCAAAGCAAAGGGGATCAAATGGATCGAAGATACGAGCAACAGAGACCCGAGGTTCTTCAGGAACAGGATAAGGATGGAGGTCATACCTCTATTTAAGGAGATAAACCCGAACCTGGAGGAGACCTTCTACAGGACGAGGAAAATACTCAAGGAGGAGAACGCCCTCCTGGAAAAGCTCTCTTCCGAGGTCTTGGACAGTGTACTTGAGGGAAGCTGCATAAAGGCAAGGGAGCTTGCCAGGGAGCACATCTCCATTCAGAGGAGGGTCCTGAAAAAGTTCACGGGAGTTTCCAACTTCTCCAAGCTTGAGCAGATCAGAAGGCTGCTCGCCAGAGGGGGCGAGGTGAACCTCGGGGAGGGGGTTAAGGCGGTCAGAAGAGGAAGGCTCCTGTGCTTGAAAAAGAATGAAGGGTAACCTATCTTCTATTTCTACGGACGCATTTTAGGAGGAAGCGAGAGTGCAGATGTTCAAGAGCTTCTTTGTATGGATACTCATAATCGGAGCAACTATAGTCGCCTTCAACATCTTCGAGCAGAGGCACGAGCTAGCAACCAAGATACCTTTAAACAGCTTCGTCCAGCTCGTGGACGAAGGAAAGGTGGAGAGCGTTCACGTCAAAGGTAGAACCATAGTCGCAACCACTAAGGAGGGCCAGAGGGTAGAGACTGTAATTCCTCCCGGTTCTACGATAGTCGATGACCTTGTCAAGAAGGGTGTCAGGGTCGATGTGGACGCGGGGGATGCGGGATCTGGATGGCTCCTGAACCTATTCATATCCTGGCTTCCCATCCTGCTTTTCATAGGTATCTGGATAGCCCTGATGAGGCAGATGAGCGGGGGAGGTCCGCAGGGAGGTCCGGGAAGGGCCTTCTCCTTCGGGAAGAGCAGGGCCAAAGTCTATATTGAGGAGAAGCCCAAGGTAACCTTCAACGACGTGGCCGGCATAGAGGAGGTTAAGGAAGAAGTAAAGGAGATAATCGAGTATCTCAAGGACCCGATAAAGTTCCAGAAGCTGGGAGGAAGACCCCCGAAGGGGGTTCTTCTCTACGGTGAGCCCGGAGTCGGTAAGACCCTCCTCGCCAAGGCGATAGCGGGGGAGGCCCATGTCCCCTTCATATCGATATCAGGTTCGGACTTCGTTGAGATGTTCGTGGGAGTGGGTGCCGCGAGGGTGAGAGACCTTTTCGAGACGGCGAAGAAGCACGCTCCCTGCATAGTCTTCATAGACGAGATAGACGCCGTGGGAAGGACGAGGGGAGCGCTGAACTTAGGAGGAGGGCACGACGAGAGGGAGCAGACCCTGAACCAGCTCCTGGTGGAGATGGACGGCTTCGACTCCAAAGAGGGAATAGTGGTCA
>JALWEK010000043.1 GCA_027014185.1 Aquificaceae bacterium | reverse complement strand
TTTGCATTGATAGATTTTATACCCTCAATATTGAGGGTAGAAGCTTTGGCATTTATCAAGCTCGCAAGCTCCTCAGGCAATAGGATAAGCTCTTTTTCCACGCTACCACTCAACAACGATGTAGGGGCCCAACCTATTTTTATAACGAAAGAGCTTATATAAACGGGTTTAGTTATTAGGAGATAGATCACAGCACCAAGGACGAATAAAACCACTGTTCCAAGGATAACCTTCCATCTCTTCTTTAATCTTAGCCAGAGGTCATACAGATCTATCTCGTCTTCGTATATAGGTTCTCTTTCCTTCTCGTTCATCGGAATGTATTTTAACACCCAGCATGGTTTCCACCATAAAACCTCCCCATCAGGGTTACGTAATTCAGTACCTTCTTCAGGTTCCTTATACCCTTTAGATCCTCTGGGGTTTTGAGTGCCCCCCGCAGCCTTCTCCTTATTATCTCTTTCGCGGTCTCCTTCCCTATCCCAGGAACCTTTATAAGGAGATCGTAATCAGCTCTGTTTATCTCCACCGGGAAAAGGTGCATGTTCCTCTCTGCCCAAGCCTCTTTAGGATCTTTATCTTCAGGCAGTCTGCCGTTTTCGAAAGGTAGATCCTTCCAGGAGAAGCCGTAATCCCTTATCAAAAAGTCAGCTTGGTAGAGCCTGTGCTCCCTCTTCTTGGACTCGGGCGGTTTGCTTTCTAGAGGGGTCTCCCTCACAGGGAAGAAGGCACTGTAGTAAACCCTGTTGAGTCTAAGCTTCCTGTACAAGTACTCCGAGCTCTTGAGTATCTCCTCGTCGGACTCACCGCTCACGCCGACCATAACCTGAGTTATGTGGCTCTTCCTATCATAGTTCTCAAGTATCTTGCTTACCTGAGCTATGTTGGGGATTATCTCCTTCCTGAGGCTTTTCCCTCTAGCTATCTTTTTTAGCCTCTCCTCGTTGGGAGCCTCTATGTTCATCGACACCCTGTCAGCGAGCTTTACCGCCTCTTCGAGAGTCTGGAGGCTCACGCCGGGCATGAGCTTCAGATGTATGTAACCTCTGTAGTTGTACTTCTTCCTAAGTATCTCCGCCGTTTCTATCATCTTCTCCATGGTAACCTCGGGATGAACGAATATCCCCGAGGAGAGAAAGAGACCCTGGACCTTACCTTTCGTGTAAAGCTCCATAAACCCCCTCGCGAGGTCCTCCGGTTTTATGAAGAGCCTGGGGGTGGAGTTTCTATCCCTTCTGAAAACGCAGTAGTCACAGTTCTTGTCGCAGTAGGTAGAGAGCATCGTCTTCAGAATAGGCTTCTTCCCCCGAGGTGTGGAAGCGTTGTATATGCAGCCCCCCAAGTCAGGTTCCTTCTCACACTCGAACCTAGCGAGCTTTGAAAGTAGCCTGAGCTTCTTCCGAGGGTCCATGCCTAAAAAGATAGCTGATTGACCCATGTCATCAACCGGTCAAATTTGTGGAATATGCTTTAACAAGCAATTCTGGAGGTAAAGTATGGAGAATCTGCAGGAACTTGCGGTGAACTTTGGAAAGTTTGTCGCTGAAAGGGACGAGATACAGATAGAT
>JALWEK010000042.1 GCA_027014185.1 Aquificaceae bacterium | reverse complement strand
CCCCTTTGTAGTGCTTTATTACTGGAACTTTTGCATGCTCGGCAACAGCCTTTATAAGGCCCTCACCGCCTCTGGGTATGGCTACATCAACCTTTCCCTCCATCTTCAGAAACTCCCAGACGAGCTCCCTCTCGGTTCTGTCTATGAACTGGATCGCCTCCTCAGGAAAGCCCTCCTCACGGGAAGCCTCTTTGAGGATATCCACGAGAACCCTGTTGGAGTTTACTGCCTCCTTCCCCCCTCTCAGTATCACAGCGTTTGAGGACTTCATGCAGAGGGACGCCGCCTCCACAGTGACGTTGGGCCTTGACTCATAGACTATGAAGACGACCCCCAGGGGAACCCTCATCCTGCCTACCTTCAGCCCGTTGGGGAGGTTCCACATCTTTATCACCTCACCCACCGGGTCGGGCAGGGAAGCGACGTCCTTTAGAACCTTTATCATCCCGTCTATGCGCTTGTCATTCAGGACGAGCCTGTCTATTACCGCAGGCTTTAAACCTATATCCTTCGCAAACTCTATATCCTTCTCGTTCTCTTCCTTTATGAGATCCCTCTTCGCGTCCAAGAGCTCGGCAGCCCTCAGGAGCGTTCTGTTCTTCACCTCAGTTCTCAGGGACATGAGCCCCCTCAGAACGCTCCTCGCCCTCTCTACCTTCTCCTCAGCGTAAGACCTCAGCTCCTCCGAAACAGCAGACATCCTCTTTCCTCCTACCAGAGTCTTCCGACATCAACCTTCAAAGTGCAGTCTTTTATTTTAAGCTCAAGGCTTCCCTCGTCCGAGTCGAAGAACTTCCTGTACCTGCTCCTTAGAAGCCTGAACGCCCTCACCTTCTTTAGGTCAGGATATACGAGAACGTAGGTCTTCACCCCTTCCCTCTCGTAGAGCTCAAACTTGAGCTTCTCGTCCTTCTGGACTGTGCTGGGGGAGACGACCTCCACCACAAGCTCGGGGGTCTCCCTCAGATACTCCTCTACCTCTTTGCAGACCACCATGATGTCGGGTCTTACAACCGTATCCTCGCTCACTATCCAGTCCAGCTCGGGGTAGACGAAGCATCTCTGCGGACAGTTTTCAAGCTGTTCCCTCAGCTGATATATGAGCTCACCAGCGATCTTCTGATGCTTTCCAAAGGGAGAAGGAGCCATAGCGTAGGGGACTCCTTCTATTAGCTCCCAGTCCCCTTCCCAGAGCCTGTAATCTTCGTAGGTGTAGCTGGGAGGGTACTTCTTTGCGAGTTTCATAGGTTTAAATTATATCCTTCTGTGCTAAAATACCTTTTTCAATCCAAGGAGGAAGGAAGGAATGAGAGTCAAGGGACCCTCTTCAAGGAAACGCAAAAAGAAGATACTCAAGCTGGCGAAGGGATACAGGGGAATGCGTCACACCTCTTACAGGAGGGCGAAAGAGGCTGTAATGCGCGCCCTCTACTACGAGTACAGGGACAGGAGGCAGAGAAAGAGGGAGTTCAGGAGGCTATGGATAGCGAGGATTAACGCGGCTGTTCGGCCTTACGGTCTCTCTTACAGCAGGTTCATAAACGGTCTCAAGAAGGCAGGGATAGAGCTAGACAGAAAGATACTCGCCGATATGGCTGTCAGAGACCCGGAAGGTTTCGCCCAGGTGGTTGAGAAGGCAAAGTCCGCCCTGTAATGAGCTTAGAGGAGATAAGGGAAGAAGCCCTAAGGGAGATAGATTCCACTAAAAGCCTTCAGGAGCTCCAGGGCGTTCGCTCCAAGTATCTCGGCAAAAAGGGACTCGTCAGTTCCGCCCTCAAGAGGATAAAGGAGATACCCCCGGAGGAGAGGAAGGAGTACGAGAGGAAGGTAAACGAGATAAAGGAGCTGATAGAGGAGCGCCTGAAGAAAAGGGAAGAGGAGCTAAAGAAGAGGGAGCTTGAGGAGAAGCTGTCCAGAGAGTGGATGGACCTCACCGTCCCGGTCAGAGGAGCGGTCGGTAGCCTCCACCCGATAACCGTAACCCTTGAGAGGATAGTGAACATATTCAGGGGCATGGGCTTTACCGTTGAGGAGGGACCGGAGGTTGAGCTTGAAGAGTACAACTTTGACAAGCTGAACATTCCCAAAGACCACCCCGCGAGGGATATGCAGGATACCTTCTACGTAAACAAGCCCGGATATCTTCTCAGGACCCACACCTCGCCCGTCCAGATAAGGACTATGCTAAAACAAAAACCTCCCATACAGATGATAGCCCCGGGGAAGGTTTACAGAAGGGACGACGATCCCACCCACTCCCCCATGTTCCACCAGGTTGAGGGTCTTGTGGTGAACGAATACGCCAACTTCAGGCATATGAAGTACGTTATAGAGGAGTTCTTAAGGGAGTTCTTCCAGACGGACCTCCCCGTCAGGTTCAGGACCTCCTACTTCCCCTTCACAGAGCCCTCCGCTGAGGTGGATATAGGGTGCGTCATATGCTCTCAGGAGGGTTGCAGGGTATGTAAGGAGACGGGATGGCTTGAGGTTATGGGTTGCGGGATGGTTCACCCGAACGTTCTGGAGGCCTGCGGTATAGATACAGACCTCTATCAGGGCTTTGCCTTCGGTATGGGTGTGGAGAGGCTCGCGATGCTCCTCTTCGGAATAGACAACATAAAGCTCTTCTACGAGAACGACATAAGGTTCATCAGGCAGTTTTAACAAAGACCGCCACCTGCACTACTCCCAAGAACCTCCGGTTTGAATACTCAAGATGGAAACCCTTTCCTTCGAACATTCCCCTTACTTCTTCAAGGCTATAGCTCTCCTCAACCGAGTGTATGAAGAAATCCCACTTATCTTTTCCAAACAGAAGGAGCCCTACGGGCTTCAGGATAGTTCTCATGAGAAAGAGCAGGACGGGAGTCCCCCTGAACCTCCCTATGTCTATTATCCCGACCTTCCCTCCTTCTTCAAGGACCCTTTTGGCTTCCTCTATGAACTTCTCCTTATCCTGGAGATGCCTGAAAACGAGTGAGAGGGATATGTTCTTGAAACTTTTCTCTTTGAAAGGTAGCTCCTCCCCCAGGGCCTGGAGGAAGAAGCAGTCCGGACACTTCTCCTTAGCAACTCTGAGCATGCCGAAGGCAGGGTCTATACCTACCCTCAGACCTTCGTACCTGTCTCCGAGCTTCTTGAGAACTTCCCCGGTCCCTGTTCCGACATCAAGCCAGTTCCCGTAGGGGTTCATCCTGGATATGAGTTCCCTCTGCCAGGAGTGAACCTGACCCGCCGTTGCCGCGGAGAGGAACTTGTCATATACCCTGCTTATCTGGGAGAATATGTTGGCGACGCTCTCGTATCTCACGGGGATAGATTTTACTTTAAAAGTTTTATTGAAAGACCATTCACTAAAAACTATCTTTTGAGTTATGCACGAGTTCTCTGTGGTCCAGAGTCTCCTCGGTCTCGTAGAGCAGTACGCTAAGGAGAGCGGGGCCCACGCGGTCACAAAGGTAGTGGTTCAGATCGGCGTCCTTTCCGGAATAGAGCCGCATCTGTTGGAGATCGCCTTCAACACCTTCAAAGAGGGAACGGTAGCCCAAGATGCGGAGCTCGTTATGGAGATAGAACCTCTGAGACTCGTTTGCCAGGATTGCGGTGGGGAGTTTTCTAAGGAGGAGCTCAGCGCTGTGTGTCCAAGATGCGGTTCTCTGAACACGGAGATAACGGGAGGGGAGGATATGTATCTCAAAAGCCTCGAGATGGAGTGCGATGAGGAAAAGGCTGAGGGTTGAACTGAAGGGTGCTGTTCAGGGTGTCGGCTTCAGACCTTTCGTTTACAGACTCGCGAAGGAGCTGGGGCTCTCGGGCTTCGTTATAAACGACTCCCGGGGAGTGCTTATAGAGGTTGAGGGAAACGAAGAGGATCTCATATCTTTTCTGAGGCTCCTCCACGAGAAAAAACCGCCCCTCGCCCATCTCTTCTCCCAGGAGATTACAGAGCTTCCCCCAAAAGGATACGAGGACTTTGAGATAAGGGAGAGTGAGGAGAGGGGAGAGAAGGAGGTCTTCGTTCTTCCCGACATAGCAACCTGCGAGGAGTGTCTGAGGGAGCTCTTTGACCCGAAGGACAGGAGGTACATGTACCCCTTCATAAACTGCACCAACTGCGGACCCAGGTTCACCATAATCGAGAGACTTCCCTACGACAGGCCGAACACCACTATGAAGGTATTCAGGATGTGCCCCGAGTGCGAGAAGGAGTACGAGAATCCCCTTGACAGGAGGTTTCACGCCCAGCCTAACGCCTGTCCCGTATGCGGGCCCTGGGTTAGTCTGCACTCAAACGAGGGAGAGCTGATCGCAGAGAGAGAAGAAGCTATCAGAGTTATTCTGGACAGCATAAGGAATGGAAAGATAGTTGCCTTGAAGGGTATAGGCGGCTTTCATCTAGTGTGCGATGCTACGAACGAGGAAAGTGTTAGGCTGCTGAGGGAGAGAAAGAGGAGGCAGGAGAAACCTTTTGCAGTAATGTTCAGAGATCTATCCCAAGTGGAGGAGTACGCCTCTCCCACTGAACTTGAGAAGGCACTCCTTCTTTCTCCTGAAAGACCCATAGTTCTGATTGAGAAAAAAAGGGAGCTCGCACCTTCAGTGGCACCAGGATTGAAAAGAGTGGGTGCATTTCTACCTTACTCTCCACTTCATCACATAATCTTGAGAGAGCTTGACTTTCCCATCGTCGCCACCTCGGGGAACCTCTCCGACGAGCCGATAGTCAAGGACAACGAGGAGGCTCTTGAGAGGCTATCGGCGTTCGCCGATCTCATCCTACTCCACAACAGAGAGATAAAGAGAAGGTGCGACGACTCGGTGGTAAAGGTTATAGGAGGAGTACCAACACCAATA
>JALWEK010000041.1 GCA_027014185.1 Aquificaceae bacterium | reverse complement strand
GTGTGGAGGAGGAGGTGGTGGTGCGTGCCGGTGGGAGCGGAGAGAGGAGGTTGTGGCGGACCATACGGGCGTGAAAGAGCAAGGAGAGGGGCGGGGCGGGCAAGTGGTGAGTGGTTGGCGGGAAGGTGGTGGACAAGCCCGGTTACAAGGTAAAGGGTGACGAGGAGATAGAGGTACTCGAACCCCCGAGGTACGTCTCGAGGGGAGGCTACAAGCTCGAGGGCGCCCTGAAGAGGTTCAACCTGAAGGTAGAGGGAAAGGCAATACTGGACGTGGGATCCTCCACCGGAGGCTTCACCGATTGCTTCCTTCAGCACGGGGCTAAGAGGGTTTACGCCGTGGACGTTGGAAGGGGTCAGATGGATCCAAAGCTCAGGAACGACCCGAGGGTTGTTCTCTACGAAAAGACGGACGCCAGAGATCTTACCTCCGAGCATATTCCGGAGAAGGTGGACGTAATCTCGGTTGACGTTTCCTTCATATCTGCAACCAAGGTCCTTCCGAAGGTGATCCCATTCCTAAAAGAGGAGGGGATCCTATTGGTTCTGGTGAAACCCCAGTTCGAACTCTGTCCGAGGGAGGTAAAGAAGGGCGTGGTGAGGGACAGGGAACTCAGGAAGAAGGCGGTACTGAAGGTTGTAAACTTTCTAAGAGAGCTCGGTTTCAAGATGGGAGGTGTTATAAAGGCCCACCCCAGAGGGACGAAGGGAAACGAGGAGTTCTTCGTGCTCGCCGCCAGGAACATAGAGGAGGTAGATATAGAAAGAGAAATAGAAAGAGCGCTCGATTATACTATTTGAGGGGTGGGCCATGGACACGAGGGAGGAAGCTATAAAGCTCTACAGAGAGCTGATACCTAAACTCCTGGAGTGCGGAACGGAGATCGATGAGCAGTTCCGACGCTTCAGGGAGCTGAGGCTGAGGGAGGACGACCTCTCGTTTCAGGGAGCTCTTCTGAACGTGGAGCACGCCTTCTTCATGGTAGTGCAGTCCATGAACATACTCAGGGAGAACCTGGGCCTTTTAGAGGTAGCGGCTAAGAAGAAGGAGATAGAGTGATGTCTATAAAGGCTCTGCTTCTGGACAGGGAGAGGGAAGTTTTTCCCCTACTGGGGGACATCTTCAACGTTACGGGACACAAGCTCCTTATAGCTGCCAACGACAACATGTACAGGGACCTCATATCGTCCACCGATATAGACATAGTCATACTCAACCACACGGACATAAAGTCCTGGTTCGAGTCGTGGACCGGTGGAAGGGCTACGCTCCCATTCTTCCTCGTGGACAGGGAAGAGGAGGAGAAACGGCTCCTCAATATGGGATTTTCCGAGCTGAACTTCGTCAGGAAGCCCTTCAATCCCTTAGAGCTTCTCAACAAGCTCAGCTACCTTCACAAGCTCGATCCATTCGAAGAGGCCCATCAGCTGGGCCTGATGAATACGATCGTGAAGCTCTCCAACATGAAGGAGAGCAGGGTAGTAGAGGTATCGAACGGGAAGAGCTGCAACATACTTATCAGAGACGGTGTCCTCGATGGTATGGACTGCACGCTCGAGGAGCTCAGATCCGTCCTGGAAAGCGATAATCCGATGGTGAAGGTGAAGGAGTTTGAGGAGATAGAGCTCGAGCAGAGGTTCGGAAACACATTAGAGTTCGTAAAGACCCTGATAGAGAAAACCAAACCCGTCAAGGTAGTGCTCTCGGAAGGGGAGAAGATAGTTAAGGAGCTCGAACCCGTTGAGGAGATAGAGGAGGGACTCTACAGGGTGTCCAAGTTCGCGAGCGTTCCGGTCCTCCTAAAGAACGTTTACCTGCGTATATACGAGGGAAGGGACAAGAAGGTAGCCTTCCTGATAAACGCCGGATCCCTCGACGAATGGAGCGGTGTCAGGAACCTGGTGGAGGACGTCCTCTTCAACATGAACGAGCTGGACGCCGTTATCCTCCTCACGGGAGACCTATCAAGCGTTTACAACACCTTCATAATGGTTGAGCAGAAGGTGAACGTACAGTTCATAACCGATTACTCGGTAAAGAGGGGCCTCGCCGAGTCGGGGTGCAAGTCGGGCAGGATACGAACCTTCGAAGACTTCCCCTCTTACTCGGTCACCGTCGCTACAGGGCACAGGCTCAGGTTCGTTCCCGTCAGCTTCTCCCCATCCTTAGGGGGGTTCTGTCTTTACGAGGAGGATACCGGATACCTCTTCACGCCTGAATTCCTCAGCTCCTTCTTCAACGAAAAGGAGGAAGACCCCATAGACGAGGTTAAGCTGTACCACAGGGTATATATGCCCTCCGGGGGCGTTCTGAACAGTTTAGTGGGTAGGGTGAGCGATCTTAACGTTAGCAGGGTGTTTCCCAGGTACGGTCGTCCTTACGGGAACTTTGCCAGAACCCTCACCGAGCTCTCAGGCATGAGGGCAGGGATAGATTACGGGCCTGTTTCCGAGAAGGAGAAGGCCCTGGAGGTCCTCAGCAGCGTAGTTAACTTCGTATTGAACAACGAGGAGAAAGGTGTGAGCGACAGGTTCCTGGAGGAGCTGGGCAGGTTCGCCACCGTAGAGAACGGCAACGTAACGGACGTCTATGTGGAACCTCCCTTCACTGTAGAACTGCTCCTCAACGCCACCATGATGGTTCCGGGTATAAAGCCATCTACGGTGGTAGGGGTCCTGAAGAAGCTAGACGAGGCGGGGGTCTTTATAAACCCCTTCTAATATATGAAGTACCTCCCTATCCTCTCCAACCTTGGATGCAGCAGGGCCAAAAAGAGCTGCCTGAAACCTGTAAATATGGTAACGTCCTCGGGGGTTAAGGGCGGAACCTCACCTGAGAAGTAGATCACGAAGGCCTTCCCAAGCACGTTCTCCTTTGGAACGAAACCCCAGAACCTGCTGTCCTCGCTGTTGTCCCTGTTATCACCCATAACGAAGTAATGGCCTTCGGGAACCCTGAACTTCACACATAGGTTGTACTTCCTCTCCATACACTCGTCCTCTCCGTAGGAAACAAGGCCAGCAACCTTGGTCGGATAGGCGGAGTACCATACCTCGTGGGAAACTGTTTTCCCGTGAACGGGGATCTCCTCTTCGAACTCGTAGTAAAACCTGCCGTTGAAACTCCTGAGCTTCCTGTACTTCAAACTGTATTCCTTACCGTTCACCTTAACCCTGTAGATCTTTATCTCTGCCTCCGGGTCGTAGAACTCTTCGAACTCGACGAGGTCTCCGGGCCCGGCGATCACCCTCTTTATGTAATCGAGGCTCGGGTTTACGGGGTACTTGAACACGATTATGTCACCCCTCCTCGGCTCGGAAAACCTGTAAACGAGCTTGTTCACCAGTATGAAGTCCCCTATGAGAAGGGTAGGCTGCATAGAGGCCGATGGTATGTTGAAGGCCTGAACGAGGGTAGCTCTGATTAGGAGAACTACGGCTACTATTACGGCGAACTCAACGAGCCATTTCGGGATGTGTTTCATGGAGGTGAGATTTTAACATAACCCTCCTGCTCCTGAGCTGTCCGCACGCTCCGAAGACGTCAGCCCCCTTGCTAAACCTTACGAAGGTTGACACTCCCCGATCCCAGAGCTCCCTCTGGAAGCTCAGAATTCTCTCTAGGGGCGGCCTCTCGTAGGGAAGGTTCGGATCCGGATTGTACGGTATCAGGTTCACCTTGAACTTCTTCTTGTAAGGGCCTATCAACCTCGCCAGCTGCCTGGCCTCTTTCACGGAGTCGTTCACATCCTTTATGAGTATGTACTCGAGGGTTATCCTCCTGTACCTGGGAAGGGGGAAGTCTTTCAGAACCCCCATCAGCTCGGATAGGGTGTTGGTCTTGGTAAGGGGCATCAGCTCCTCTCTGAGATCCTGCCTCGGGGAGTTTATCGAGACGGCGAGGTTCAGCTCCCTCATAAATGGATCTTGGGCCATCTTCCTCAGCTGTGAAACTATGCCGCTTGTGGATATTGTCACCCTCCTCTTGGACAGGTCCAACCCCCAGGGGGAGACCATTATCTGTGATGCTTTCCTTACGTTATCGTAATTGGCCAGAGGCTCTCCCATTCCCATGAAGACGACGTTCCTTATCCTCTCCTCGGTAATCCGCTGAACCTGGAGGAACTGATCCACTATCTCGGCGGCGGTTAGGTTCCTGATAAGACCGTCCATCGCCGTGGCACAGAAGGTGCACCCAACGGCACAGCCTATCTGGGAGGAGACGCAGAGGGTCAGGTGGTCCCTCTCCTTTATCAGCACCGTCTCCACAAGATGGCCGTCCTGAGTTCTGAAGAGAAACTTGGTCGCATCCGGGGCCTCGACCCTATCTTCGAGCCTGAGGGGATGGAAGCTGAATACCTCTGCCAGATCCTCCCTTGCCTTTTTGGGAAGGTCTGTCATGAGGTTGAAGTCTGTGGTGAGCTTCTTGTAAACCCAGGACAGGATCTGATTGGCCCTGTATGGCTCGAGCCCGAGGCCTGTGATCCTCTCCTTTAGCTCTTCAAGGGTGTAGCCGGTGATAAATTCCATAGGTATTAAGTTATTCCGCCTTTACCACCTTGACCTTTCCGCTCGCGATGTCCTCTATCGCCTGGAAGGTTTTCTTGATGAGCTCTCTCTCCCCCCTTATGAAGAAGTCCTCACCCTCCTCGAGAAGCTGCCTCGTCCTCTTGACCGCAGCGTGCACGAGCTCGTACCTCGATCCCACGTGTTTGAGAGCGTTCTCTATATCAGGTCTCTTTGACATAGCACTCTCCTCCTTCTATAAGACTTAAGATCTCCTCGCTCTTTAAAAGGTTCCTTAAGTTCCTCAAGGTGCTCTCCCTCTCGCATCTGGAAGCCAGGATTACGCTCTTGAGCTGGTCCACAGCTTTATCAACG
>JALWEK010000040.1 GCA_027014185.1 Aquificaceae bacterium | reverse complement strand
GGAGACGCTTCCGAACTGCTTCATCCTCTTCTTGCCCTCCTTCTGCTTCTCAAGGAGCTTCTTCTTCCTGGTGACGTCCCCTCCGTAACACTTAGCGGTAACGTTGGCCCTCAGGGGCTTTATCCTCTCAGAGGCTATCACCTTTCCCCCTATCGCCGCCTGTATGTGTATCTCAAAGAGCTGTCTGGGGATGGTTTCTCTGAGCTTCTCCACTATAAGCCTTGCCCTCCTGTACGCCTTGTCCCTGTGAACTATGAATGAAAGGGCATCGACAGGCTTCTTGTTTATCAGGATATGGAGCTTGACCAGGTCCGAGGGCTTGTAGCCGATGAACTCGTAGTCGTAAGAAGCAAAACCTCTGGAGAGGGTCTTTATCTTGTCGTGGAAGTCGAGGATGACCTCGGAGAGGGGGAGTTCGTACTCAAGCATAACGGTATTCTCGTCGAGGTATGAGAACTTCTTCTGCTCTCCCCTCTTCTCCTGGCAGAGCTGCATTATGCTCCCAACGTACTCCTTCGGAGTGATCACGGTAACCAGAACGTAGGGCTCCTCAACGCTCTCTACTAGGCCGAGGTTGTCGGGAAACTCCGAGGGGTTTCTCACCTCTATGACCTCGCCGGTGTGCTTTTTCCTCACCCTGTATATGACGTTCGGTGCGGTGGTGATGATCTTCACACCGTACTCCCTTTCGAGTCTCTCTTGGACGATCTCCATGTGCAGAAGCCCCAGAAACCCGACCCTGAAGCCCATTCCCAAGGCCGGCGAGCTCTCAGGTTCATAGACTATCGCAGCATCGTTTATAGCGTACTTCTCGAGGGCGTCTCTTAGCTCCTCGAAGGTGGTGTCCTCGGTAGGGTATATACCCGCAAAGACCATAGGTTTGGCAGGTCTGAAGCCGGGGACCGGTTCCTTTGTTGGGTTTTTGGCGAGGGTTATAGTGTCCCCGATCCTTATGTCCCTCACGTCCTTTATCGAGGCGGCTATGTATCCCACGTCCCCCGCCTCGAGCTTCTCGAACTTTGTCATCTTGGGGGTCTGGGCGCCAACCTCCGTGACCTCGTACTCCTTGCCCGTTGAGAATAGCCTTATCCTGTCTCCCGGCTTTACCTCCCCGTCGAGGACCCTCACGAAGGCGACCGCTCCGCGGTATGGGTCGTAGTAGGAATCAAATATGAGGGCCTTGAGCGGAGCCTTTGGATCACCCTTGGGCGGAGGTATCCTCTCAACTATCGCCTCAAGGATCTCCTCTATGCCTATCCCTTCCTTAGCGGAGGCGAGGATGACCTCCTCCCTTGGTAGCCCGAGGATCTCCTCTATCTGCTTGATTATCCTCTCCGGTTCTGCAGCGGGAAGGTCTATCTTGTTTATAACGGGGATTATCACGAGGTCCTGCTCCACAGCCTTCCAGAAGTTTGCAACCGTCTGAGCCTCTATCCCTTGGGTCGCGTCCACGAGGAGGAGCGCCCCCTCACAGGCGGCGAGCGCACGGGAAACCTCGTAGGAGAAGTCCACGTGTCCCGGCGTGTCTATGAGGTGGAGCTTGTAGGTCTCCCCATCCTTGGCCTTATAAAACATCCTGACAGCCTGCATCTTTATCGTTATGCCCCTCTCCCTCTCTATGTCCAGAGTATCAAGGAGCTGTTCCTTCTTCTCCCTCTCGCTCACAGCCCCCGTAAACTCTAAGAGGCGGTCTGCGAGGGTGGACTTTCCGTGGTCAACGTGGGCTATTATGGAGAAGTTCCTTACCTTCTCAAGGCTCATAAGCTCTAAATTATGACACAGCGCCTCCGGGGACAAGTGAGACTCTTGCAGTTGAAATTTTCATCCCGAGCATTACTATATACCCATAGGGGGTATAGGTATGGAGAGGTGCGACGTCTATCTGACCCAGGAAAGCATGGAGGAACTTCTCAAAAGACTCTCACGTATTGAAGGGCAGATAAGGGGTATCCAGAGGATGGTCAGGGAGAAGAGGAGCTGTGACGAGATACTCATTCAGATATCGGCGGTGAAGTCAGCCCTCAGCGGTGTGGCGATGAAGCTTCTTGAGGACCACGTAGAGTCCTGCGTGAAGCCGAGCGTTGAGGCGGGGGACACGAAGGTGCTTGATGATTTCCTAGATGCGGTTAAGAAGCTGATAAAGGGAGGTTGCTGATATGAGAGAGTTCCTCGGAAGCCTTGTGGCGACCCTTGCCTCCCTACTTGCCGCCTCCTGCTGTGTTGTCCCAACCCTTTTCGTGGTCTTCGGAGTCTCTGCAGGAAGCCTTAGCTTTCTGAGTGCTCTGGAGCCTTACAGATGGGACTTCCTGGCAGTCGCCTACATCGCGGTCGGATACTCCCTCTACAAACTCTACCTTAGGAGCTGGGTCAAGGAGAAGCTACTCAAGAAGCCCGCGGTAGAGTGTGCCTGCGAGGAGCCTGGCTGGACCCAAAGACTCAGCAAAGGGGTTACATGGTTTGCCCTCGTACTTCTTGTGTTCGCAACTTTTTATCCCTACGTCCTTGAAAAGATTTACGGAGGTTGAGATATGAGAAGAGCTGTGCTCGCTGCCCTTATTCTGGTCAGCTTCAGCTTTGCAGAGAAGGTTCTGGTGATTGACGTGGAAGGGATGACCTGCAAGGTCTGCCCTATAGCGGTTAAGAAGGCTATATCTGAAACCAAGGGTGTGAAGTGGGTCAAGACATCATTGAAGAACCACATAGCGGTGGTGGTAACGGAAGACAGCGTCAAGGAGGATGAGGTTCTCAAAGCCATATCCAGGGCGGGGAACTACAAGGGGAACCTTATAGGCAAGGCTGAGTTTTAGGAGGTTTAGAGATGGTTAGGTTGAAGATCACGGGGATGACCTGTGAGCACTGCGCCCAGACGGTAAAGAAGGCTCTTGAGAGCGTGGAGGGTGTTAAGTCCGCTAGGGTTTACTTCCCCCAGGGCTACGCGGAGGTGGAGACAGAAGGCGAGGTGGACGTAAACAAGCTCGTGGAGGCTGTGAGGCGTTCGGGCTACGGTGCACAGCCCCTTCAGGAGGCTCCGGAGGTTTACATACCTAAAGAAGATGTCTATGACCTCTTCATACTCGGGGGAGGTTCCGCGGGATTTGCAGGAGCGATAAGGGCTGTGGAGCTCGGGGCGAATAGGGTTTTGATAGCCGAGGAAAACGTAATAGGAGGGACGTGCCTAAACAGAGGGTGCATACCCTCCAAGTATCTGATAGAGACCGCAAACATGCTCTACGCTCCTAAGTCCAACCCCATACCGAGCGTGAGGCTTGGAGAGGGGGAGCTTGACTTCGGGAAGGTAGTTGAGCTCAAAGAGGAGCTCCTGAAGGAGCTGAGGAAGGAGAAGTACTGGAACGTCCTTGACGCTTACCCAGAGATAGAGTACGTTGAGGGGCACGCAGAGTTCCTGGAAAAGGGTAAGGCGAAGGTAGGAGAGAGGGAAGTGAGCTTCCACAGAGCTCTTATTTCCTCCGGTTCAAGACCCTTCGTACCTCCCATAAAGGGAATAGAGGACGTTCCCTACCTCACTAGCGACACGATATTTGACCTTGAGGAACTCCCCGAGCACTTGCTTATAATCGGAGGCGGAGCGATAGGTCTTGAACTGGGGCAGGCGTTTCTGAGGTTCGGCTCAAAGATTAGCGTAGTAGAGGCTCTCCCCGAGATAGCGATGGGGGAGGAACCGGAGCTCAGGAGCAGACTTAGAGAGCTCTTAGAGAAGGAAGGCATGGAGATATATACTTCCGCAAAGGTGGAGAGTGTGGCAGAGGATAACGGAAGGATAAAGCTTACTATCTCTCAGGACGGAAGGAGTTTTGAGCTTGCCGGAACCCATCTACTCGTGGCGACGGGAAGAAGAGCGAACACGGAGAACCTCGGGCTTGATAGGGTCGGAGTCCGGGTGGACGAGAGGGGCTTTGTGAAGGTGGACGAGTTTCTGCAGACCACGAACCCGGAGATATACGGTGCAGGGGACTGCATAGACAGGATGCTCCTCGTTACCGTCGCGGCACTTGAGGGAGGAATAGCTGCCGAGAACGCCCTCCTCGGGAATAAGAAGAGGATAGACTACCTCTCCATTCCACACGCCATATTCACGGAGCCTGAGCTCGGGAGCGTGGGACTGACCGAGGAGGAGGCTCGCAAGAGAAGTTACAGGGTGGACACGAGGGTTCTGGAGTTCTCAAAGGTTCCCAGAGCCATCATAGCCTTCAGAACGGAGGGACTCGTTAAGATGGTGGTGGAAGAAGAGACCCACAGGGTTCTCGGAGTTCACGTCCTCGCTCCCCACGGGGCTGAGATAATCCACAGGGCGGTTCCTATACTGAAGTTGGGTCTTAAACTTGAAGACATAGTGGGCATAGTTGACGTATATCCTACCCTCTCCGAGTCCGTAAAGCTCTGTGCTCAGACATTCTTCAAGGACGTATCCAGGCTCTCCTGCTGTGCTCAGTGAGTTAGCCCAAGCCTATCTACAACCTTCCACAGATCAGGGGTGAGATCAAGGAAGTCTTCAAACCTCTTGACGGGTTTTAGCTCAGCCACAGTCTCCCGACCCTTTCCCCTCTCAGCCCTAAGAACCTTCCCACTCGGGAGCTCGAAGAGAAACTCGGTAAGGTTTACATCCCGGGTTATCGTTGCAAACTTTCCAGACTCCATGAAGATTTCAGAGATGGTGAAGAAGCACAGCGTAGATTTCTCCAGCCTGAGAGAAAGGAGCCCGCACAAACCCTCCAGCGTGGGCTTTCCCTTGAACCTTACCTTGATAAGTTTCCCCCTGGACGAACTCCTACCCTCCATTACCCTGCCCTCCTCCCTGTAAACCTCTATAAGAGAGTTCTCGTAATCCACTCGGACTGAGAGCCCGATCCTGTGGAGGAACTCTACCTTAGAGTTCACGTATATAACAGCTGTGTTCTTGAAGACCTTGGAAAAGCCCTCCATCACATCTCAACAAGCTCTACCCTTCTGTTCCTCGCCCTTCCTTCCGGGGTCCTGTTGGTGTCCACAGGAGCAACGGGTCCAACCCCTACGGCCTTCAGCCTCTTCGGGTCTATACCGTAGTCTTTGACGAGCCTTCTGACCACAGCCTCGGCTCTCATAAGGGATAGCTTCAGGTTGTAATCGTAACTTCCCGTTCCGTCTGTGTGTCCTACCACGTAGAGCCTGACTTTGGGGTTCATCTTCAGGTATCTCACTATCTCCTTTAAGGTCTTCTCGGATTCGGGCTTTATGACCGCGCTGTCGTGATCGAAATGTATCCCGTATATGGAGATCGATCCCTTCTCCTTTATACCCTTCTCTATATCCTCAGCCCTCACGACCTTGAGTGCAAGATCCAGAGGCTTCCTCTCCACGATCCTGAGCTTTATCTGGGTCAGACCTGAGAGTGTGTAAGTGTAAAGGGCCACGTGAACTTCCTTCCCTTTATACGAGCCCCTCATCAGGAGGAAGTTCAGCCTCCTCGGAGGGAGAGCGTCCCATTTCGGCTCGCCGAGCTTGTCCATTAGCTCAATAAAGAGTGTTGCGTTCGAGCGCGTGCAGGGTGCACATTCGTACAGAACTGCAAAGCCTTTAGATTCCAAACCTTTCTTATAGGCTCTGTGCACAGCTGCGGGGCTGAGTGTTCTCGGGGCAACGTAGTATATTCTGGTTACCTTCCCCTCGAGCTCCCTGAACTCCCTAACCCTACCCCAGCCGTAGTCTATCTTCGTAGGAACTCTAAGAACGTCGTAGTCCTTAACCATGTATCCTGCTATCCTGGAGCCCTCTACCCTCCCCACGGCCGGGTGATCCTGCGAACCTTTAACGTCCCTTCCCGGTAGCTTCGACAGATCGGAGAAGGCGACGCTCGTCAGCAAAAGAAGAAAGAGCGCTATCATACCTGCACCCTCCCTCTACCAATTTACGTTTTCCTTTAAAATTTTCCCTATGAAATTTCTGCTATCGGACAGGTTTTCGAAAAGGGCCCTCAATTTCTACAACAGCTTCGTAAACCTCCTCGTAATACTCACAGTCCCCATCATAATCTTCACTCTCATAATGGCGGTGGGGATAATCCTCTACGACCTGAGGCTCTTCACCGCACACGTGGTTGAGGGGGAGCTGAGGGTTGAGCACGAGGAGGCCTTCAAGCTCCTTATAAAGAACATACTCAACTTCTTCGTCCTGATAGAGCTCTTCAGGGTCTTCCTCGACGTTATAGAGTACAAGCGTATCCGTAAGCGCCAGATGCTCGAGGCGGGCATAGTCTTCGTGGTCAGAGAGATCGTGATAGCCATGTTCGACCACAGGTTCGAGTACACGGATTTGATAGGCTACGCGGTCCTCCTGATAGCCCTCGGGGTTACATACGTTCTCATGGAGAGGAGCTGGTTCGAATACGTGAAGTTCATGAGATACAGACCCGGCGAGAAGGAGCTGGACTCGGCGATAAAGAAAGTTTACAAGAGCATGAAGATAAAGAAGTCTGACCAGTAGCATTGAAAGGACCGCCTGCGGCGGTAGTTTAATTCCGATGAAGGAAAGATGGAAGATAATAGCTAACCTTCTTGAGGAGGAGTTCGACCTCGAGGTCCAGCCCTCCTACGAAGGCTGGGGCGCCGGGTGGGATCCAAAATATCTGCCCCTTCTGGAGATGTGGGCGAGGGGAGAGGTGGAGGATGTTCCTCCCGGAGTGAGGAGGCCGAAGGGTGTCGTCTTCAACGTGGTCGAGTTCCTGAGAAAAACGGACGACTACGCTATAAACTCCATCAGGCACGAGATAAGTTACCTCCTCACCACCCACTTTCCCCACTGGAGGCTCGGCCAGAGGGAGGTCTTCAGGGCTGGATATGTGCCCACCTCATTCCTGGTTCTATTCTCGGTTCTCGAGAGCGTCAAGGCGGACGATAGGATAGTGGAGGAGGTACCCTCCGCGGTCTTTGGACTAAAGAGTAGGTTTAAGGAGATACTCTCTTACCTGAAGCCCGACTACCCCCACCACCAGCTCGCCCTCTCGCTCCTCTCGAGATGGCTCGGAGAAGAGACCGACTTTCCCCAGGAGATAAAGCACTACACCCAGAGCATGGAAAAGAGCTTTTACGAATACATAAAGGAAAAAGACCTCCAGACCGTCTACGACATCGTGATGGAAGAGCTCTGGCCCAAGTTCAGAGTCCTGGTGGACGAAGCTAAAGAGCTCAACTACATAGACCTTCTACTGGACGAGGCGAGGGGAAGGAAGAGGGAGGACGCCCACAGGGGCAGGATAATGACTGACATACTCAAGAAGCTCCCCGAAAAGTATCAGGAGCTCGTTAGGGAGTTCAAGGACAGAAGCGCTTCTGAGATACCCGAGACCGAAAGGAAGGAGCTTCTGAAAGCCATCAACTCCCTACCCGACTGGATGAAGGACTACGTGAAGCAGATGAGCTATCTGGACATGCTCGAGAGGGATATGCTCATCGTCAGAGAGTTTCTGCCCAAGACCCTCGAGGTGGATATAGAGCACAGGGGGTTTCTCAGCTTCATCTTCAAGGGATGGGAGGAGGAAGGGGCCAGCTCGAACACTCTGAGGAAGCAGGAGAGCCTCGAGGAGGAAGAGCTTTCCGAGAGGGACAGGAAGTTCAGAAAGGAGCACGGTCTCACAGAAGAGGAGTTCAGGAGATACCAGCTACTGATGAAGAGCGTTCTACCTTATGTGGAGCACTTCAAGAGGAAGTTCGACAACCTCCTACCTCAGGAGGAGGAAAGATGGGGAGGAAGCTACATATCCGGGAAGAGGCTAAACTTTAAGAAGCTTCCCACCGAGGTTCCCATCAGGAGGGGAAGGATATACACGAGGAGGGAGATCCCCGAGAGGAAGGAGCTCGCCTTCGAGCTCCTGATAGACATATCCACCTCCATGAAGAAGGAGGAGAAGATAATCAACGCTATAAGGTCCCTGCTTCTGGTTTCCGAGGTTCTAAGTAGGCTCAGGATGCCCTTCTCCATAAAGGTCTTCAACGAGAACGTCTATGAGCTGAAGGGCTTTGAAGAGGATTACCGTGTGGCCAAGGCCCGCATAATGGAGCTTATGTCCAGCGTTGGAGGGGGAACGGATCTGGGTAAGGCGATAAATATAGGTTTAGAGAGCCTGGAACTTTACATAAAGAGCACCCACAGGAAGGGTATCCTAATTCTCTTCACGGACGGGGAACCTACGAGGGGCCTCAGGGGTGAGGATCTCAAGTCCTTCATCCTCCAGATGAAGCAGAAGTTCCCCATAGTAGGTGTGGGGGTGGGAGAGGCCACCCGGCTAGTGAAGGAGTACTTCGACAGGACGGGAATAAGCGTCGAGGACATATCAAAACTACCATCCGCCTTCTCTTTCGTAATAGAGAACCAGCTCAAGAGGCTCCTTTCTGTAAACTGATAGTATGGATTCTCTCTTAGAGAGGGGAGGGGTCCTCTTCGAGTTCGGTCTCATACTCATCGTTGGGTACATCTTCGGAAACCTGGCAAACCTCTTCAAGCTCCCGAGGGTAAGCGGGTATATTCTCGCCGGTATAATCATGAGCCCTTCCCTACTGGGTATCATAGACAGGAAGTTTCTCGAGAACGCGGACGTGGTCACCCACGCGAGCCTCTCGATAATTACATTTCTGATAGGGGCGAGTCTGAGCTGGAAGAGAGTGAGACGTTTTGGAAAGAGCATAGCCCTCATAACGATTGGCGAGGCAGAGCTAGCCTACATCCTCGTTACCCTTACTATGAGTCTGTACCTATACCTTACTCAGGACTACGACCTCAGTCTTGTGATCGCCTTAGCCCTTCTCTTCGGATCCCTGGCCTCTCCAACCGATCCCACAGCGACCCTAGCGGTAATTCACGAGTACAGAGCCAGGGGGCCCTTAACGACAACGGTCCTCGGGGTGGCTGCCCTCGACGACGCCACGGGGATAATCAACTTCGTCCTGGGCTTATCGGTGGCCCTGGCACTTACGTCCGGATCTTCCCTGAGCCCAGGTGCTGTTATGCAGGAGATAGTCCTTCAGATCTTTGGGGCAGTTTTACTGGGCCTGCTGATAGGTGCTGTGATGTTCTTCCTGGGAAGGTTTGCAAAGGAGAGGAAGGAGGTGATCACCCTCACTGTTGGGATGCTGCTTCTGACCTTCTCCATAGCAAGGGTCTTGGGGGTTGATGAGCTCCTCTCCACTATGAGCGTGGGTGTGGCTATAGCCAACCTCGGGAACGCCTGGGAGGAGTTTGAAAAACCTCTAGAGAACTACATAGAGGATCTCATATTCACCGCCTTCTTCGTGGTAGGTTCCGCCTTTTTAGACTTAAAGGTTCTTATATCCTTCTTTCCAGTTGTCCTCATTTATATAGTCAGCAGGTTCGCAGGAAAGTTCCTCGGTGTTTACCTCGGAGGGCACCTTTCGGGGGCACCCGAGAAGGTAAAGAGATACTTGGCCTTCGCCCTCTTTCCCCAGGGAGGTATCGTTATAGGCCTTGCCCTTCTCGCCTACCAGAATCCAAACTTCAGTGAAGTGGGCTCGATCTTAGTGAACGTGGTCATAGGAGCGACAGTTATCCACGAGCTTCTGGGCCCCATATCCTCCAAGCTCGCACTTACAAAAGCCGGGGAGATTTCAAGAGGTTGAGTCTCCAAAGTGAATCCAACTGTAAATGTAAAGTATTCAGAAGTTTACAACAAGCCTGCTAGAAAACGCCTAGGAGCAGATAAAAACGTTAGAACACACGAGAGAAGTGTATTAGAATACTCCCATGCATCCTAAGGAGCTACTCAGAAAGATCTGGCAGTTCGTGTCCTTCCTTTTCGTTCTCTACGGATTTTACCTCTTTTTCCTCTTCGTGTGGGACACTATGGTTAGGGTTAACGAGGAGCTCGCCCTCCCCGCGGCTCTGTTATCGACCTTAGTGCTCATGGCCATTAGCGCCCTTTTCTGGATCAGGAAGCACCTGAGAGGAAGCTCTCCATCCGTTTCTTGAAAGGGTTTTCTCGAGCTCCTCGTATATATGCCTCATAGTAAAGGGCTTCCCTGAACCTCCTCAGATTTTTTTTGAGATCCTCTTTATCAACCTTAACCTTATCTTTGTAAGACCTGATGAACTCTTCCAGCACCTCACTCCTTATCCCTTATATAGACAGCTCGTTTTTGAAAGTTTTATACCATGCGACCACCCTAAGAAGCTCCTTCCTGTCCGAGCACTTCAGTTCCTTCGCCTTCTCAGGGTTAAACAGAGCTTCAAGCCATCTGTGTTCTACTACGGGCACGGTTATAATTTAATCCGATGGCGGTGGTAAAGCCTTACAAGGGCATATTTCCGAAGGTCCATCCTTCAGTTTACCTTTCGGACAACGTCTATGTTATAGGAGACGTTGAAATTGGAGAGGACTCCTCCGTGTGGTTTGGGAGTGTTGTGAGGGGGGATGTGAACTACATAAGGATAGGAAAGAGGACGAACATCCAGGACAACTCGGTCGTTCACGTCACCCACGACACCCATCCCACGATAATAGGGGACAACGTCACCGTGGGGCACAGGGTCATACTCCACGGCTGCGTTCTCGGAAACAACATACTGGTGGGGATGGGGGCTGTAATAATGGACGGGGTAGAGATAGGGGACTACGTCCTTGTCGGGGCGGGAGCGCTGGTAACCCCCAACAAGAAGATACCCTCAGGGGTGCTCGTGGCAGGAGTTCCCGCGAAAGTGGTTAGAGACCTGAGAGAGGAGGAGATAAAGCTCATAGAGGAATCGGCAGAGAACTACGTGAGATATAAGAACGAGTATTTAAACTCCCAAGAGCACAGCACCTGAGACCATCAGCAGAGCTCCCCAGAAGCTCCTCCTTATCTCCTCTCCGAAGAAGAGCTTCCCGTAAAGGACGTCAAGGATGATTGCGAGCCTCTCTATGGAAGCAACGTAGGATGTGAAGGTGTATAAAAGGGCGGTGGTGTAGGTGACCATGCCCAGGGAGAAAAATATCCCCATAGGCAGATTCAGGGGGTTTCTATAGTTTTTCCTGTTTAGAAGTTCCCTGACCCCCACGAAGGGAATCAACCCGAAGCTCATCACAACGCAGTAGTACCAGGAAAAGAAGAAGGGATTGCTCTGGATTATCACAAACTTCCCCACCACAACGTTGAAGCCAAAGAGCATCGCTGAAATGAGCATGTAGAGACTTCCCCTGTTAGCTTTAAAGAAGTTCCTTAAAGAACCACCGGTTATAACCACAGAGCCAAGGAGTATGAGGACTATACCGAGGAAACCCTCCGCACTTATCCTCTCTCCCAACAGGAGAAAACCGAAGAGAGCTGAGAAGAGGGGCATGAAGGCGAAGAAGGGCATTCCTACCGACAGGGGAGCGTGCTTTATACCCTTTATGAAGAATACCGAGGCAACCACCTCCAGAGGTAGCCAAACGAATGTCGTCCAGATGACCGTGAAGTTGAGCTCCCAGAAGTAGAGCCCGAGAGGAAGAAGTAGGACAGCACCAACAGGGAACCTTATCCATAGGACGAAGTTCTCGTCGTACCCTCTAAGGATGCTCTTCTTGTTGAATATGTCATTGGTCGCCCAGAAGAAGGCAGAGAGAAGGGCGAGGAGTATGCCAAACATGGGAGTAGTATAAGGTAAGATAAGATAGCTCTTACCAATTGTGTAATATCGAACTATATTACTCCTATGGCAACAGTCAAGAAGACCGTATCCATTCCGGAAGATCTCTACAGGGAAGTTACTAAAGAGAATAGGAGTTTTAGCAGAGTGGTTAGTGAGGCTTTACAGGAATACCTGAAAAAGAAAAGGAAGGAAAGACTTGAATCACTATGGGGTGCCCTGAAAGACATGGAAATACAAGGAGGAACTGAATTTGTCGATGAATTGAGAATGGAACAGCTTAGAGTGCAGGAGGAGAGGGAGCGTTGGGAGGATACCTGATAGATACGGATGTGTGCGTCGATTTTCTAAGGGGTGTTGACTATGCGAGAGACCTTATCCTTCGGCTGTTTGAGGATAGCGAAGTATATATAAGCATTTTGACAAGATACGAGCTTCTAAAAGGAACTTATACTAAGAAGCATATGACTGCCGTTGAGGAGTTCACCAGCTCCTTTGAAATTCTCCCTCTTAAAGAAGGTATCATCGATGTCGCAGCGGGATTTTACAGAAAGTATAGGAAGAAGGGTATAACCCTTGCCGATATAGACTGCCTCATAATGGCCACCGCTAAGGTTTATGAGCTGAAGATTGTTACCAGGAACGTGAAACACTATCCCGAGAAAGATCTGCTCTCGGAATTCTCTCTAAATCTTACCAAATGAAACTTACAACAGTTCGGAGAGTTTAAAGAGGGAGTAAAGGACGAGACCCTCCTTCTCAACGTTCTCCCTTCCTCCTTCCTCCCTGTCCACTATGGTAAAAACACCGATCACATCCAGTCCCGCGTCCCTGCACGCTCTTACAGCTTTAAGAGAAGATGCTGCGGTGGTCACCACATCCTCAACCACCGCGACCCTGCTACCCTCCTTAAGCAATCCCTCTATCTGCCTTCCCATTCCGTGCCCTTTCGGCTCCTTCCTCACCACAAAGGGATTTATCGGGTTTCCGTCCATGTAGGAGACGAAGGAGACCGCGTACGCTATCGGGTCGGCTCCGAGGGTGAGGCCTCCAACGCCGTCTGGGTTGAACTCCCTAACGAGCTCATACATCAGCTTCCCAACGAGGTAGGCACCCTCCGGATCAAAGGTAATCTGCTTCAGGTCAACGTAGTACCTGCTGAGCTTTCCAGAAGACAGCTTGAAAACCGGCTCCTCAGAGACCTTCAGGGAGCGCTCTTTTATAAGCCTTTTGAGTTTCTCCCTTTCCATGGTGCTAATATTTTAGTGTGTTTCTCCTCTACCTTCTGAGCCTTCTCTACGGCGGAGCCGTTGGTCTAAGGAACTTACTATACGACAAGGGTATCCTAAAGAGTAAAAAGCTCCCCGTTCCCGTTGTCTCGGTGGGCAACATCTCCGCGGGAGGGACGGGTAAGACCTCTCTGGTCAGATACCTAGCTCAAGAGTTCGGAAGGACCCTTCGGGTGGTAGTTCTCTTAAGAGGCTACAGGAGGAAGAGCAAAGGAGCTCTCATAGTATCCAGGTGGGGTGAGATAAGGGCGGGTATCGAAGAGGCTGGGGACGAGGCTTATCTCCTGGCAAAGTTACTTCCGCTCGTCTCGGTTATTGTTTCCGAGGACAGGTATGAGGGGGGGGTGCTGGCGGTTCAGAAACTGGGGGCCGAGCTTATAATCCTCGACGATGGGTTCCAGCACAGAAAACTCTCCAGGGATATAGACATAGTTCTTCTAAAGAAGGGAGACCTCACAGATAGGCTTTTGCCAGCTGGACTCTTGAGAGAACCTGTTCGGAACATTGCCCGTGCGGATGCCGTGGTGCTGTCATACCAGGACGTAGAGCCTTTCGAGTTCGAATTCGAAGGAAAACCTGTATTCAAGATGTTCAGGAACTTCACAGGTCTCTTAAACACGCGCTTCGAGCGCGTTCCTCTCGAAACTCTAAAGGACAGAGAAGTCATAGCCTTCGCGGGGCTCGGGAGCAACGAGCAGTTCTTCAGGTCTCTTGAAAAACTCGGTTTCAAACTCAAGGAGAGGCTGAGCTTTCCAGACCACTACCACTACAGGGACTTTGAACTGAAAAAGGAAGAGGTCTATATCACCACCCCCAAGGACATGGTGAAGCTTCCGCCGGCCGAGAACCTCTTTGCCCTCGACTTCGATCTAGAGGTAAAGGGGCTATTAGATTTCGTAACGGAGAGGGTACGCGCCCGACTTTAGCCCTTCCTTTCGAGGGCGGCTCTCACGAACGAGGCGAAGAGTGGATGCGGGTCAAAGGGCTTGCTTTTGAACTCGGGGTGGAACTGACAGCCTATGTACCAGGGATGATCTCTCAGCTCCATTATCTCCACAAGCCTCCCGTCTGGGGATAGCCCCGAGAACCTCATGCCGTGCTCCTCGAACAGCTTTCTGAACCTGTTGTTGAACTCGTACCTGTGTCTGTGCCTCTCGTAAACGATTCCCCTTCCGTATATCTCCCTCGCCTTGGTCCCCTCCTGAAGAGCGCACGGGTAGGCCCCGAGCCTCATAGTCCCGCCCAGCTTGTCTATGTTCTTCTGATCCTCCATCAGGTCTATAACCGGGTAGGGTGTGTCGGGATCGAACTCTGTAGAGTTGGCCTCCTTCAGGCCCAGGACATTTCTTGCAAACTCTACCGCCATAAGCTGCATACCCAGGCATATCCCGAAGGTGGGAACGCCCTCCTCTCTACCTATCCTCAGGACCTCGATCTTACCCCTGGTTCCCCTCTCACCGAATCCTCCAGGGACAAGGATCGCATCCATCTTCGATACATTTTCAGGATCGAGCCTTTCCGAGCTCTGCCAGATTATGTTTACCCTGACGTTGTTCGCTATCCCTCCGTGGGTTAAGGCTTCTATTATGCTCTTGTAGGCATCCCTGAGCTCCACGTACTTTCCAACTACCCCTACGTTCACCTCCCTCTCTGCGGTCCTCAGGACGTTTACCACCTTCTTCCACTTGGAGAGGTTCGTGTCCCTCAGGTCCAGATCGAGCCGCTGGGCTACTATCCTGTCGAGACCCTCCTCCTTGAACTTGTTGGGAAGATCGTATATGTAATCGAGGTCGGGAGCCGAGATCACTGCCTCTTCGTCCACGTTCGAGAACAAAGCTATCTTCGCCTTTATCCCTTTCGGGAGGTCCCTGTCTGCCCTGCATATTATCGCGTCCGGCTGGATCCCGATCGCTCTGAGCTCCTTGACCGAGTGCTGGGTGGGTTTGGTCTTGAGCTCCCCAGCCGTCTTTATGTAGGGAACGTAAGTGACGTGTATGAACATAGAGTTCTTCCTGCCTAGCTCTAAGGAGAGCTGTCTTATCGCCTCCAGGAAGGGCAGCCCCTCTATATCCCCAACTGTGCCTCCAACCTCGACGATGACCACGTCATGATCATCGGACACCTTCTTTATCAGCTCCTTTATCTCCTCGGTTATGTGGGGTATGACCTGGACCGTCGCACCCAGGTAGTCTCCCCTCCTCTCCCTCGAGATGACGTTGAAATAGACCTTCCCGGCGGTAACGTTGTTGTCCTTGCTCATCACCGCGTTCGTGAACCTCTCGTAGTGGCCAAGATCGAGATCGGTCTCGGCCCCGTCCTCGGTAACGTAGACCTCCCCGTGCTGATAGGGGCTCATAGTTCCAGGGTCCACGTTCAGGTAAGGGTCGAGCTTCTGGAGGGTGATCTTGTAATCCATCCCCTCGAGAATTGCCCCTATGGAAGCTGACGTGACTCCTTTACCAAGGGAGGACAGAACCCCCCCGGTGACGAAGATGAATTTGCTCATGTGAGAAAATTATATTACGGAAATTCACTCCCAGTGGTCGACCACCGC
>JALWEK010000039.1 GCA_027014185.1 Aquificaceae bacterium | reverse complement strand
TTCATGAGGAGTGCCGTCTCCTCGGTTATAGCCTTCTCGTAATCCTCGATCCTCGTCTTGTTGGTAGTCCCAACCTCCTTCAGCAGGGCTCCCGAAGCCCTCATTATATCTGGGATCCTGAAGCTGCCGCCTATCTCCACCAGCTCTCCCCTCGAAAGGATAACCTCTTTCCCGCTCGCCAAGGTGTTGAGGATAAGATATACGGCTCCCGCGTTGTTGTTCACTGCGAAGGCGGCCTCGGCTCCCGAGAGTTCTATGAGGTAATCCTCTACATGAGAGATCCTCGATCCCCTCTCACCCGAGCACAGGTCGTACTCGAGGTTCGAATAACCTCCCGCTATCTCTGATATGTGCTCCAGGGCCTCCTCGTGAAGGGGAGCCCTACCTAGGTTCGTGTTTATAACCACCCCCGTCGCGTTCACCACCCTCCTGAGGCTCGTGGTAAGGAGATCCCTTATCCTATTCTCCACGTCTTCGTATATAGGATCCACCGAAGTTCTCCTCCCCTCCCTTATCTCCCTCCTGTACCTGTCCGTGATCTCCCTCGCCGCCTTCTTCACCACATCGGTGGGATACCTTCCCTCGAACCTGCTCAAGATCCTTGAAACCTGAGGTATCTGCCTTAGCAAACGGTCCATAGGTGCTATTTTATTATCGTATGGGATTTATTATCTTAGCCGGCTTGCTGGCACTCCTGATCTCCTGCGGAGCAAAGAAGGAAGGGGGCGATCTGGAGATAGGCGTCAGGGGAAAGGTAGAGCTAAGGTACGGGAGATGAGGTATGTCCTCTTCGCCACCGCTGGTCATGTGGACCACGGTAAAACTAGCCTGATAAAAGCCCTCACAGGCATAGACACGGACAGGCTCCCAGAGGAGAAGAAGAGGGGGCTCAGCATAGACCTCGGCTTCGCTTACCTGGACTTTCCGGAGATAAGTACGAGGCTTGAGATAATAGACGTCCCGGGACACGAGAGGTTCGTAAAGAACGCTATAGCCGGCCTCTCCTCCGCTACGGGTCTTATGCTGGTCGTGGACTCGGCCGAGGGGGTAATGCCCCAGACCGTCGAGCACTTCAGGGTCGCAAGGAGCTTCGGTATAGAGAGAGGGGTCGCCGTTCTCACGAAGATAGACAAGGTGGATGAAGAAACTCTGGAAATAGCCAAAGAGGAACTGAAGGACTTTCTGAAGGGTGAGGGGATCGAGATGCCGATAGTCTGTGTCTCTTCTCTCACAGGGGAGGGGCTGGACAGCCTCAGGAAGACCTTAAAGGAGATCGTGGAGAACTTCAGGGAGGAGAGAGCGGATAAGCCCTTGAGGATCCTCGTGGACTCGGCCTTCACGGCGAAAGGGCACGGAACGGTTCTGAGGGGCAGCTGCGTTGAGGGAAGTGTTAAGGAGGGGGACAGGGTCGTCGTGGAGCCTGTAGGCTTGGAGGCGCGTGTGAGGAGAATCCAGAACCACGGAGTCTTTGTGAAAGAGGCCGAGGCCAGGGAGAGGGTAGCCCTTAACCTACCCGAGGTTGAAAAGGATAATGTGGAGAGAGGCTCCTGGATCCTCAAGCCTCGATCTTACGTTAACGGCCGCGTGCTTCGTGTTAGGTCGGATGA
>JALWEK010000038.1 GCA_027014185.1 Aquificaceae bacterium | reverse complement strand
CCCGACCCTGAGACCTGCAAGGCCTATCTTGGACAGCGTTCTCAGAACAACCGTATCCTCCCGGCCCAGGGCATCCTCGAGGAAGCTCTCCCCCGAGTAGTGATAGTAGGCCTCATCTACGACCGTAAAAACTCCCTTATCTCTTATCCTCCGGATCTTTTCCTTAGAGAAGAGGTTTCCGGTGGGGTTGTTCGGATAGGCGTAGTAGGCCAGGGAAACCTTATCCACAGCCTCCAGGCTCCTGTTCAGGTCTATGTCGAAGTCCTCATCGAGCTCCACAAGAACCTTCGGCCTTCCGAGGACGTCCGCCGAGATCTCGTACATGGGGAACGTAGGAACGGGTATGTAGATGGCCTGATCCGGCTCCCCTACAGCTATGGAGAGGTAGTAGATGAGCTCGTCCGAGCCGTTACCGAGGACTATGTTTTCAGGTTTTACGTTGAAAAAGTCTGCCAGAACCTCCTTCAGCTCCTCACAGGATGGGTCTGGATACCTGTTTAAGGGTATCTTCCTTATCTCTTCAGCTATCCTACCTTTGAGGTCCTCAGGAAGATCGTAGGGGAGCTCGTTGGAGGATAGTCTAACCTTTGCCCTCGATCTTTCGGTTTTGTATGCCTTTAGCCTCTTGATCCTGTCCGAGAGCATAAATCAGGCCTGGGCCTCGGCCTCCTCCTTCTCCTCTTCCGTCTCGGGTTTTCTCAAATACATCTCTAGTTCGGCTACCGTAGATTCCTGCAGCTTGTCCTCAAGTATGCCTCTTATAAGTCTGTTGAGCTTCTTGTCATCCCCCATAGCTATGCCGCTGAGGACAAGGTAAAGCCTCTTTGGTAAAGAAAGAGAAACCTTTTTATACCTGGGGCCTCCTCTTTTCCTGCTCTTTCTTGCCATGATCTTTACCTCCGTTTTTATCTATTTTAATTCCTTATTCATATATTTTCAAACTTTTTATTGAATTCTATAACGTGATTTAGGAGTTCACAATAGACTTTAAAGGGAGTTAATACAACCTCAACCTTCTTATTCGGCTCTGGAAGACAGCAGGCTTCGTAAAGTATATCCCTTAGAAGTTCGAGTTTTGCGTTTATGGTTTCTATAAGATCGAGCCTATCTATCTCCCTTCCCACCTCCTCAGGTATGCTCGAGAGGAAAGTTATATCGAAGTTAAAGACCTCGTACTCATCGTAGATGCTGTCGAGAACCTCGCCGAGCTTAAGGAGGAATGTCTCCTCAACCTTGAGGAGGAAGTCCTTAACCGCCTTCAGATCGCCCTCATCCAGAAGGGCCTCCCCCATTATCCTCGTCTCCTCTATGTCCGCCTTTATTTCCGACTTTATACCCGTGAGCAGGTCTATGTTGAACCTTATGATCCTGTCGTAAACTAGGACCCTTTCAAGAACCTTAACCCTTTCCATGTTCCCTGAGCTCCTCGATATGAATTATACCCGCTCCCCTAAGGTACTCCCTGAATTCCTCAAGTGCAAGGAAACCCTGGGACCTGAGGAGCTCGGATATCTTCCTGTTTATCCTCTCCCCGTGGGGATCGAGGTCGAAGAGCAGGATAGCCCCCTCAGCCCTTCCCTCGAGAAGGTCGGGAATATCCGTAAACCTCTTACCCGACAGGCTTATAACGTTCTTTATACCGAACCTCCTTAGGGCCGCCACGTCGTTCTTCCCCTCCACGAGAACGGGATAGATCTTGGAGGCTCCCTTCAGTGATCTTACCCAGTCCGAGAAGCTCTTAAAGTCCATGCCTTATATGTTTCATAACGTGCCACATGTCCTTGTCTCCCCTTCCCGAGAGGTTCACGACCACCACTCCCCCCTTTCCTAAATTTCTGGCCACATCCACAGCCCTTATGATCGCGTGTGCAGATTCCAGAGCTGGAATTATCCCCTCAGTTTTCGACAGAAGCTTGAAGCCCTCGAGGGCCTCCTCATCGGTCGCGCTCAGGTACTCGGCCCTCCCGGTTTCTTTTAGCCAGGAGTGTTCTGGCCCAACTCCGGGATAGTCGAGCCCCGCCGAGATCGAGTGAGTGGTGAGTATCTGTCCCTCCTCGTCCTGGAGGAAGTAGCTCTTCATACCGTGGAGCACACCCACATCCCCTCCGGTGAGGGAGGCGGCATGCTTTCCCGTCTCTATACCGTATCCCGCGGCCTCGACACCAACCAGCCTCACATCCCTGTCCTCGATGAAGGGGTAGAAGATCCCCATCGCGTTGGAGCCGCCCCCAACGCAGGCAACCACCGCGTCCGGAAGCCTCCCCTCCTTCTCAAGGATCTGCTCCTTTGTCTCATCACCTATGACCCTCTGGAAGTCCCTGACTATCATCGGGAAGGGATGGGGACCAACGACAGAACCTATAACGTAGTGGGTCGTCTCCACGTTCGTTACCCAGTCCCTAAGGGCCTCGTTTATGGCGTCCTTGAGGGTCCGGCTCCCGCTTCTGACTATCCTCACCTCCGCTCCGAGGAGCTCCATCCTGAAGACGTTGAGCTCCTGTCTCTCGGCGTCTTCCTCCCCCATGTAAACGACGCACTCCACACCGAGCAGAGCGCAGGCGGTCGCTGTGGCTACCCCGTGCTGCCCAGCTCCCGTTTCGGCTATCACCCTCCTCTTGCCCATCCTCTTGGTCAGGAGAACCTGTCCGAGGGTATTGTTTATCTTGTGTGCTCCCGTATGGAGAAGGTCCTCCCTCTTCAGGTATATCTTCGCCCCGCCCACGTAATCGGTCAGGTTCTTGGCAAAGTAGAGGGGTGTAGGTCTTCCCGCATACTCCTTCAAGAGCTCTCCGAGCTCACTCTTAAAGCTCTCGTCTTCCTTTATCTTCAGATACTCTCTCTCGAGCTGTTCCAGGGCGTACATAAGGGTCTCAGGAACGAACTTGCCGCCGAACTCTCCGAAGTACCCTCTCTCGTCGGGAAGCATGCCTCTATTATAAGTCCTTGAAAGCCCGGATACCTTAAAAATATGTATATTGAGATTGAGTATCTTTAGTGCTATCATATCCGTCGGAAGCGGCGGTTGAAAGGATCCTCCTATCAAACGAATTTATAGGAGTCGGTATGTTTGAGGGGAGCCAGAGCCTCTTCTTGGAGCTCGTAAACGACATCATATACATGATCAGCCTGAGGGAGGGAGACGATCCCTCCACAGCTAGGGTTGAGTACATAAACAGGAAGGTAAAGGACATTACGGGATACGATCCCGAGGACTTCATGAGGAACCCTGCCCTCTGGTCCAAGATAGTCCATCCAGAGGACAAGAGGAGGGCCCTCGAGAGCTCACTCACCCTTCTGAAGGAGAAGAGGGGAGTTGTAAGGGAGTACAGGGTGAGAACCTCCGACGGGAGGTACATCTGGGTAGAGGACAGGATAATTCCCGTGTTCGAGAAGGGGAGGGTGGTCGGCTTCATAGGGGTGGCGAGGGACATAACCAGGCGGAAGGTCCTCACGGATCTCTCCTTCATAGCCCTCGAGGGTAAGCTGGAGGAGCTTCTGGAGAAGGCGGTCTGGTGGACTGCCCAGGCTCTGGGGGCTGACCTCGTCGTTGTCTATGAGGTGCCCGAAGGAGGAGGTGAGGGTATCCTCAGGGCAGGTTACGGGGTGGATAGGAAGGTCATAAACCGTCTGAAGCTCCCCCTTAAGGAGGGGACTGAGTTTCACTACGTTTACACATCCCAGGCGCCCGTGATCATAGAGGACGTGGATAGGGAAAGTAGGTTCAAGCTCTCGCCCGACACATTCCTTCTCGGTTTAAAGAGCGGTCTCTGCATACCGGTGAAGAGTGGAGACAAACCCTACGGGACCCTGTGCATATACTACAGGAAGGAGAGAAGGTTCTCGAAGGAGGAGGTGGACTTCTCCGAGTCTGTGGCGAGCATACTGGGCCTCGCCATAGGGAAGGCGAGGTACGAAAAGGACCTCCTCGATACAGAGAGGAAGCTCCAGAAGGCAAACAGGCTCTACAAGACGCTCTCTATGATAGGGGAGATAATCCTCCAGGAGAGGGACAGGGTAGAGCTACTCCGCAAGATCTGTCAGGCCCTCACGCTACACGGCGGTTTCAAGGGTGTGTGGATAGGTCTGGTCGAGGAGGAGGGGCTCGAGATAGTGAGCACATGCGGTGAGATTGAGGAGTTCCTCGGCGTTGTGAAAGGAACGATAGAGAAGAACATAAAAGAGGGAACAGGCCCATGCGGAGAGGCCTTCAGGGGTGGTGAGATAGTGGTGAACAACGACACGGAGAAGGAGATAGCCCAGGAGGACCTGAGGGAGGAGATGCTGAGGAGGGGCTTTCTTTCCTCCGCAACCGTACCCCTCAAGCTCCAGGGAAAGGCGGTTGGGATAATGAACCTCTACGCCTCGGAGAGGGGCTTCTTCGACGAAGAGACCCTGAGACTCGTGATGGACATAGGTGACGAGCTTAGCTTCGCCCTGGATTTCCTGGAGAAGGAGGAGAAACTCCACAAGTTCTCCCTCGCCGTCGAGCAGGCTTCGGACTGGGTCCTGATAACGGATGAGAACGGGATCATCCAGTACGCCAACAAGGCCGTCGAGGATATAACCGGCTACAAGGTAGAGGAGCTCATAGGAAAAAGGCCGAACATCTTTAAATCGGGAAGGCACACGGAAGACTTCTACAGGAAGCTCTGGGAAACCATACTCTCGGGAAGGACCTTCAGGAGCATATTCATAAACAGGAAGAAGAACGGGGAGATCTTCTACCTGGACCAGACGATAGCCCCCATCAGGGACAGGGAAGGAAAGATAATCGGCTTCGTCGCAACGGGTAAGGACATAACCCACGAGAGGGAGCTGAGAGAGAGACTCAACTACATAACCCTCTACGATCCCGTTACTGAGCTCCCGAACAGGAACAACTTCATGGAGAGGCTCTCCTTCCACATAGCCAGGGCGAAGGTAACCCAGAGGCTCGTTGCCGTGGGCTTCATGGACGTGGACAGGTTCAAGTACGTGAACGAGACCTACGGATACC
>JALWEK010000037.1 GCA_027014185.1 Aquificaceae bacterium | reverse complement strand
CTGTTTTCCGAGGCTGGCTTTGAGCTCTCACAGGAGGACGCAGAGAAGTTCGGGCTCTACCTTGAGGAGCTTAAGAGGTGGAACAGGGTACACAACCTCACCTCCGTAAAGAAAGACGAGGAGATAGTCAGAAGGCACTTCATAGACTCCCTGTCCCTTGCCAGGTGTTTCGTAGAGCTTGGAGTTCGCTGGCAGGGAAAGTTGCTTGCGGACGTGGGCAGCGGTGCCGGCTTTCCGGGTGTTCCCCTGAAGATATACCTTAAGGATATAGAGCTCTTTTTAATAGAGTCCGTATCAAAGAAATGTAGCTTCCTGGAATACCTGAAACTCAGGCTAAATATGGACTGGACTGTCATATGCGAGAGGGCTGAGAGGGTAGATAGAAGTTTTGACATAGTAGTATCACGGGCTATGGGAGAGTTTGAGGAAATACACAGAGTCCTGGAGAACCTCTCCAGGGAGTACGTTTTTGTGATGAAGGGTAAGGAGCTTCGGAAAGAGTGGACAGAAGAACTCGGCTATACACCCTGCAGGGTTGAGGTCAGGGGACTGCCACCCTCCTATATCCTCTGGAAGAGACTCTCCTAATCTCCTATGTGCATCGCTGTGACCGAATCCCACTGGGCAACGTGAAGCTTCAACCAGGGAACGAGCTTGTTCTCCAGAAAGTCCATGACCTTCTTGGGGTCTTTCTTCTCCTTCCAGTTGTCGTATACCTCCTTTATCTCCTTCCTCATCTTATCGTGGTCAGCCTTGTGCATAGGGTATCCGAAGAAGTCTGCCTCCTTCATCATGGCTTCCTCAGTTGAAAAGTGGTCTTCCACATCAACCAAGAGCTCATCCATCAGCTTGTCAGCCTTCTCCACGTCGTTAGCCTTAAGAGCGTCGTAAAGCTGGTTTATCAGCTCAATCTGATCGTCATGGACTGCGTTGAAGAACATGTTCGCCACTTTTTGAATCTCGTTAGGCTTGATCAGCATCAAACTACCTCCTTGTCATGTGGACACCTTTAAGTTAACATACGTTTGCTGTGAGCAAATGATTACTATCACAAATTTACCTGTAAAGCCTGAGACTCACGTCACCCGCTACTATACGTTTCTCCCCTGCAGGGGTGTGGAGAAGCAGAAAGCCTTCCTCGTCTATGCCGATCAGTATGCCGACCTCAGGTTTATCACCGAGTATGACGACCTCCTCCCCTTTAAACAGGAGCCTGTCCTCTATCTTTTCCTTGAAGGGTTTAAAGCCCTCAAGCCTGTAGAGGTTCACGTTATCCGATATGGAGTCAAGGACTCCCCTGAGAACCTCTCTCCTGTCGTGTTCTCTGCCGGTTATGAGCCTCATAGAGGTCGCCCCAACCTCCAACTCCTTCGGAAAACTCTCCTGATTTACGTTAAGACCCACGCCCACAACTATCCTTCCGGCGCTCTTCTCAACGAGAACACCCGAGATCTTTTTCCCCCTTGCGTAAACGTCGTTGGGCCACTTTATACCCGTCTTAACACCTACGTGCTCCAGATAGAGGGAGAGCGCAAACCCCACCACCAGAGGTAGCTGAGCGAAGTCTCTAAAATCCCTCTCGCAGAGGACGAAACTAAAGTATAAGCCTCCCTCCTGGGACTCC
>JALWEK010000036.1 GCA_027014185.1 Aquificaceae bacterium | reverse complement strand
GTCCCCATCTGTGAGCACGGCCGCCACCATAAGTGTCCCGGCCTCTATCCTGTCGGGTATAACCCTGTGAACGAAGCCCCTCAGCTCTGAGGATCCCCAAATTACGGCCCTCCTCCCCTCCACCTCTATCCGTGCCCCCACCTTTCGCAGGACCTCCACCAGATCCATAACCTCGGGCTCCACCGCTATGTTTTCCAGAACGCTCTTCTCCTCTACTGTGCTTAGGTAAAGTAGCGCGTTCTCAGTTCCCGTAACCGTTATCAGGTCGAACCTGAACTCAACTCCTCTCTTTCTCCCTATCTCGACGTTCACGTACCCTTCCTTCACCTGAACGTCCGCACCTGCGCTCACAAAGAACTTAAGGTGCTGGTCTATCGGTCTCGCCCCTATGGAACATCCGCCGGGTAGCGCCACCCTCGCCCTGCCGAATCTCCCCAGGAGTGGACCCATGCTCAGGACGGAAGCCCTCATCCTCTTCACTATCTCGTCGGGAGTCTCCCAGGAGCTCACATCCTCAGGGTCGATCAAGAGCCTGTCTCCAAGCCTTTCTACCCTCGCACCGAGCTTTTTTAGAAGCTCGCTCGCGCTATCTACGTCGAGGAGATGAGGGACGTTCTCTATTACTGAGCCTTCCTTCGTCAGTAGGGTGGCGAACATTATGGGCAGGCTAGCGTTCTTGGCACCCGATACCCTTACCTTGCCCCTCAGCTTTACCCCACCCTCGATTAGAAAGAGGTCAGAGGAATATAAGGTGGTGTTCATCATCCTTAGGGATTATTATCTTAACAACGTCCCCGTCCTTGTCGTAAAAGAGTATTATCCCCTCGTCCTCCTCCCGTGAGTAGATGGGCTCCTCCGAGTATATGACTATTATCTTGTCTTCTTCCTCTATGATCTTGGGATAGTTCATATCCTCACGACCACACAGGTAAGAGCTTCCCTGACCCCCTCGAGGGAGTGTATCTTGTTTATCACGAGCCTACCGAGCTCGTCCTGGTTTGGGACCTCCACGAAAACTATTATGTCGTACGGACCTGTGACCACGTCGGCGGTCTTGACGCCTTCGAAGGTGGATAGGGCGAGCATTATCGAGGGTATCTCCCTAGGGTCAGCCTTTATCAGTATGTAGGCCCTTATAGCGTTCTCCCCTTCAAGCTCCATCAGCTCTGTTATAGACATAGGATAAACCTTCTCTTCTGTTGACATCCTTTACCTCCTCATCGAATATCCTGAATATTATAGGCGCCGCCTCCGGATTCCTCTTCATTTCTCTTATGGCACGGAAGACGAGCCTCCTCAGGTAAGGATCTCTCTTCTCCGCGTCCTTTACTTTTTCTTTGAGCTTGAGTATCAAAGGCTCCACCCTGAGGCTCTCCATCCAGCCCATGAACTTCTTGACCTCGTCCCAGAGTATTATTTCCCCCCTCTTGGCTTCCTTCATCCTGTCCTTTAGGTTGCTCTCGACCACCTCCTTGAGATCGTCTATATCGTATAGAAAGACCTCGTCTATCTTGCCAACGGCCGGATCAACGTTGCGCGGGACGGATATATCTATGATGAACATGGGTTCGTAGTTCCTCCTCTTCATAGCCTCTTTTACCATCTTCTCGGTAAGGACGAAGCTCTTAGATCCGGTGGAGACTATCACTATGTCCATGGTGGGAAGCAGTTCCTCCAGCTCCTCGAACCTGAGGGCGTTCCCACCAAGCTCTTGGGATAGTCTGAGGGCCCGTTCGTACGTCCTGTTCGTTATAAAGATCTGACAGCCAAGGCGCTTTAGGTAGTTGGCTGCGAGCTCCCCCATCTCACCAGCTCCGACGAGGAGGACCTTTGCCTTCCTAAGATCGCCGAAGATCTTCTTCGCAAGTTCCACGGCGGCGTAGCTGACGGAGACCGCGTTCCTGCTTACGCCTGTCTCCACCCTTACCCTCTTGGAAGCCCTCAGAGCCTTTTCGAAAAGCCTGTTGAGTATCTTACCCGTAGTGCCCATCTCCCTCGCTATCCGGAAGGATTCCTTGAACTGGGCAACTATCTGAGGCTCTCCCACAACCATGGAGTCGAGGCTTGAGGCAACCTTAAAAACGTGGAAAACGGCCTGCTCTCCCTTCCTAATAAAAACGTGTTTCTTCGCCTCCTCAAGGCCCTTCAGCTTGAGAAACAGTTCAAGGAGGAGCTCTACACTACCTTCGCTCGAGGAGAAGGTGTATATCTCTACCCTGTTACAGGTGGAGAGTATGCAGAGTTCTTCAACGCCGGACGAAGTTTTCAGCTCTGGGAGAATGCCTCTAGCCTCTTCCGGGGAACAGGCTAACCTTTCCCTTACCTCTACGGGAGCGGTTTTGAAATTGACGCCTAGGGCGTATATCTCCCCCATCAAGATAATTATATGCCCTGTTAAAATATCCGTAAGATGAAGAGGCTTGCCTTCTTGGTCTTTATCGTTATCCTGGCGGGATGTGCCACCACCTCGAGGGTACCGCTACACAAGATAGTCGGATCCCCCACGGTAAGGACTAAGGTCGTGCTTCTTAAGACGGACAAGGTGGATCCGGCCTACTACAGGGTAACGGTGAGGGAGTTCGAGGCTGTCCTGCTGAAGCAGCCTTTGACCTACGCTTTGAGGGGTGCGGTCGGCGAGAAGGTGGACCTAGTTTTAGTGACTAGGAGGGAGATCCAGACGATAGACAACCTGACCCCCGAGGAGGTAGTTAGGCTTGGCCAGGAGTCGGATGTTCACCTTGTGATAGTTGTAGAACCCCTGAAGGTCGATTACAGAGAGGGTGTGACCAAGAGGGAGGATGAATTCTGTGTAACCAGAAAGGCGGAGGTCACGGTTTCCGTTAAGGTGGCGGAGACAAGAGGGGGTGAGGTCGTCCTCGCAGGCGTGTACGGGGGGGCCTCAAAGGCCAGACAGTGCTCGAAAGGTATAAAGAGAACGGACAAACTACCCTCCAAGGACTTACTTATAGTGAAGGCGCTTAAGGAAGCCGCCTCTAAATTCTCGAAGGAGTTCTGGAGCTCTCTGTAGGGTATCCGTAATCCTGAAGTGAGAGCTTCATTATCTTCACCGGAGGCTCGCAACCCGTCCATACCCTAAAGCTCTCGGCACCCTGGTAAACGAGCATAGGGAACCCTGTCTGAAACTTGCACCCCTTCTCCCTAGCAGCCCTTATCAGTGGAGTCTCTCTATAGATCAGATCTATAACGACGTGGTCCTCCCTCAGCCTACCGTAGTCAAAGAGAGGTTCGTCGTTATCCTTCAATCCAACGCTCGTCGTGTTCACAATAACTTCGGCTATCTCCAGGCCCTCTTCTAAATTATCTATAACATTTGCATCAAACTCCTTCGCAAGCCTGATCGCCTTCTCCTTGGTTCTGTTCCAAAGAAACACGCTAGCACCAACCTTTTTGAGAGCGTAAAGAACCGCCCTTGAGGCTCCGCCCGCTCCTAAAACCAGGACCTTTTTCTCCCGGAGGTCTGTAAGCTCCTGGGCCGCCTTTAAGAAGCCTATCCAGTCGGTGTTGTAGGCTACAACCTTGCCTTCGTAGAACTTTAGGGTGTTGGCGGCGCCTATCTTCTCAACCTCGTCGCTTACCTCATCCACAAGCCCCAGAACAGCCTCTTTATGAGGTACGGTGACGTTGAGCCCTTTCACGCCAGCGAGCCTGAGACCGTTCAGGGCTTCTTTGAGATCCTCCGGTCTGATCTCGAAGGGAACGTAAACTGCATCTATACCCATGTAGGAGAGGGCGGCATTTTGAAATACTGGGGAGAGGGAATGCTTTATGGGGAAACCGATTACGCCCAGCAGCTCGGTTGTTCCCTTTACGTTCATGTAATCTCTATCTTGGAGGGCAGGATCTCAACCTTCTTGACCCACTTCAGATTTCCCTTCAGAGCTATATCGACAACGCTCTTGAGAGATACGTCCACCACAGGACAGTCCGAGCAACCTCCTACGAACTGGAGGTAAACGGTCCCGTCCTCTATTTTGACCACCTTCAAACTCCCCTCGTGGTCCTTGAGGGCGGGCCTTATCCTCTCGAGAACCTTCTCTACCTCGTCAAACTCCTTCTTAACCATCACGACTCCTCCAGCCTTTTATTATAAAGGGAGTGTATCTCCCTTACGACCTTGCCGGCTTCCTCCTCCCCTAGGCCCATCAACCGGAAGAAGCCCTTCAAAGAGAGCTTATCGATCACCACGTCCTCTATACCGAGCTCTATAAGCTTCCCGTACCCGTAGTTCTTAAGGATCTCTTTGCTCTCGGGAAAGATCTCGAAGAGTTCTTTGAGAAGTATGTCCTCGCTTATCTTAACCGCCGTCATGACAGCTCCTTAACCTTCTTAACAAAGAGATGGTACTCTCCGTCCTCTTCGTACATACCGAGGAACTCCTGCCCCGTCGATTGGCACCAGGCGGGTATGTCCTCAACCACGCCGGGGTCGTCGGCTATTAGCTCCAAGATCTGGCCAATCTCCATCTCCTTTATCTGCTTCGCAGTCTCTGCTATCGGAACGGGGCAGTACGTCCCCGTAACGTCGTGAACAACGTCCGGTTTTATCTCGTCCAGCTTCATCTCGCCACTCCCGGTTTGCTGTAAATCTTAAACTGCTCTATGAACTCATCGCTCGCAGGGTAGCCTCTAAGCACGAGCTCCCTTTCTCCGATCTTCATGTATATATCACATTCTTCCCTCTTGGAGTACCTTGCTATGATGTCCGCTATAGTTTGTAGATCCTCTTCCAGAGGCTCGCCCTTTATAAGGGCGAAGGTTCCCTTTCCGTCCTTTCTGTACGCATGGTTGTACCTGTTTCTAAAGCCTTTCAGGAAGTTCACCTCTCCCTCGTTCCTGGCTATTATGAGCTTAACTCCAGAGGGCAGCCTTATATGCCTCCCCACCGCGAAGAGGACAAGGTCGTCTCTCGTAACCCTCCCCTCAACCGCGAAGGCTTCCTTAAAACGAGCTGCGTAGTTCTCGTCTGTCAAGTAACAGCATCCTCCCGCCGGCTGCTCGTACTCCTCTATACCGAACTTCCTGGCCAGTTCCATCTGCTTCTTCCTACT
>JALWEK010000035.1 GCA_027014185.1 Aquificaceae bacterium | reverse complement strand
CATCCCGAGAGGCTTGAACTCAGGAAGTACTGTAAGTGGTGCAGGAAACACACGATCCACAGGGAGGTAAAGTAAAGGGGCAGTAGCTCAACTGGCAGAGCGCGGGACTCCAAATCCCGCGGTTGGGGGTTCGAGTCCTCCCTGCCCCGTATGGGAAGGTCCTATGGGAAAGCTGAAAGAATTTCTCCAGGGTGTAAGGTCGGAGCTGCGTCGGGTAACGTGGCCCGATAGAAAACTCGTCTTAAAGGCCACGGTAAGTGTTATAATTTTCTCTTTGGTCGTAGGTGTTTACCTTTGGGCTTTGGACTTGGCTTTTACGAAGATACTTTCTCTCATATTTGCTCTTAGAGGTGCGTAATGGAAGAGAAGCAGTGGTACGCTCTTCAGGTTGAGGCCGGTAAGGAGGTTGCCGCTAAGGAGAACTTTCTGAAGGTTCTCGAGCTCGAAGGCCTCAGTGATCTTGTGGAACAGGTCGTCGTCCCTGCCGAGGAGAGGGTCGTTATAAGGGCCCAGGGCAAAGAGAAGTACAGGCTCTCCCTGAGGGGCAACAACAGGGACATAAGCGTGCTCGGCAAGAAGGGCGTTACCACCTTCAGGATAGAGGACGGCACCGTCAGGGTAGTGGAGAGCGTGGAGGGGGACGATTGTCTCCAGGCTCCTCCGATATCCAAGCCCGGTCAGAAGCTCGTTTGTAGGGACAACAGGACCGAGGCAAAGATAATCTTGGACAACAAGATGTTCCCTGGATACATACTGATAAAGGCTCATATGAACGACAAGCTCCTGAGGGCTATAGAAAAGACCCCACACATCTACAAGCCCGTTCTGGTAGGAGGAAAGGTCGTTCCTCTGAAGGAGGAGGAGGTGAACAGGATCCTCGAACAGGTCCAGAAGGGTGTAAAGACGAGGAAGGTGGAGTTCGAGAAGGGAGACCAGGTGAGGGTCATAGAGGGACCCTTCATGAACTTTACGGGAACGGTGGAGGAGGTTCATCCAGAGAGGGAAAAACTTACGGTTCTCATTAGCATATTCGGAAGGCTCACGCCCGTTGAGCTCGACTTTAACCAGGTTGAGAAGATTTAGGAGGAAATAGGATGGCCAAGAAGGTGGTAGGAACTATAGAGCTTATGCTCCCTGCACAGCAGGCCTCGCCCGCACCACCTGTGGGCCCCGCTCTAGGTCAGCACGGCGTGAACATAATGGAGTTCGTCAAGCAGTTCAACGCCGCCAGCAAGGACTTCGAGCCGGGGACGATCCTTCCCGTGGTGATAACGGTCTATCAGGACAGGAGCTTCACCTTTATAATGAAGACCCCGCCCGTATCGTATCTCCTCAAGAAGGCGGCGGGCATAGAGAAGGGAGCTTCGGACCCCAAGAGGCAGAAGGTGGGAAAGGTAACCCTCAAGCAGGTGGAGGAGATAGCCAAGACTAAGCTGAAGGACATGAACACCGACGACCTCCAAGCCGCCATGAGGACCGTGGCGGGGACCGCAAGAAGCATGGGTATAGAGATAGAAGGTTGGAAGGAGTAGTGCCATGGCGAAGAGAGGAAAGAAGTACCTTAAGGCTCTGGAGCTTTTTGACAGGAACAAGACCTACACCGTTGAGGAGGCCGTCGATCTGATCAAGAAGATGGCGGAAGTCACCC
>JALWEK010000034.1 GCA_027014185.1 Aquificaceae bacterium | reverse complement strand
GCTACAGAGAAGGCGAGGCGATAGCGATCCTCAGATACGCTAGGGTCTCACCCCTTAAAGCGAGGCTCGTTCTCAGGCAGATCCACGGCAAGGACGTGGGAGAGGCCCTTTACCTTCTGAAGGTCATGCCAAAGAAGGCCGCCCGCATAGTCGAGAACGTCCTAAAGAGTGCGATAGCGAACGCGGAGCAGAAAGGCCTTGATCTGGACAGGCTCTACATAAAGAAGGCTGTTGCCGATAGGGGGCCTATGTTCAGGAAGTGGCTCCCCAGGGCACACGGGAGGGCCACGATGCTCAGGAAGAGGCTCTCCCACATCACGATAGTCCTCGCAGAGAGAGAGGAAGAGGAGGCTGATTGATGGGACAGAAGACGCACCCTATAGGCTTCAGGCTCGGCGTTACGAAGACGTGGGATTCTAAGTGGTACGCTCCAAAGGGTGAGTACGCCAAGACTTTACATGAGGACCTGAAGATAAAGGAGTACATCAAGAACAGGTACAAGGTTGCGGGGATATCGAGGATAGAGATAGAGAGGATAGTGGACAAGCTAAAGATAAGAATACACGCCTCCAGGCCCGCGATAATAATAGGTCGTAAGGGTCAGGAGGTTGAGCTCCTCAAAAAGACTATAGAGAAGATGATCCCCGGCAAGGAGATAACTATAAACGTAACCGAGGTCAGGGTTCCAGAGCTCGACGCCCAGCTTGTAGCGGAGGACATAGCCCTCCAGATAGAGAGGAGGGTATCTCACAGGAGGGCGATGAAGAGGGCCATAGACAACGCCCTGAAGGCCGGAGCCAAAGGTGTCAAGGTCCAGGTCAAGGGAAGGATAGGCGGGGCGGAGCTTGCGAGGAAGGAGTGGTTCCTCGTGGGAAGGATGCCCCTCCAGACCCTAAGGGCCGATATAGACTACGGCTTTGCGACCGCCTACACCAAGTACGGGATACTGAGCGTTAAGGTATGGATATACAAGGGAGACATCCTCAAGGAAGGTAAGGAGGAGGTCCTCAAGAAGATAGAGGAGGACCTCGCGAAGGTCTCTCAGGAGGTTTAAGAGATGTTTCTCCAGCCGAAGAAGACCAAGTTCAGGAAGCAGCAGAGAGGAACCCTCAAGGGTAAGTCCCTCAGGGGAAACAGGATAGCCTTCGGTGAGTACGGGATACAGGCTCTCGACAGGGCCTGGATAACCCAGAGGCAGATAGAGGCGGTGAGGGTTGCCCTCGTGAGGGCCCTCAGAAAGGGAGCTAAGGTCTGGATAAGGATATTCCCCGACAAGCCCTACACCAAGAAGCCCAACGAGGTCAGGATGGGTGGAGGAAAGGGTGATCCCGAAGGCTTCGTGGCGGTTGTGAAGCCCGGTAGGATAATGTTCGAGTTCTCGGGAGTTCCTGAAGAGGTAGCCGAAGAGGCCTTCAGGCTGGCGTCCGCCAAACTTCCGATAAAGACTAGGCTCGTTAAGGCTGGAGGTTTCACCCTATGAAGGCGGCTGAACTGAGGAAGATGAAGATAGAGGAACTTAAGAAAAAGGCTGATGAGCTCAAGATGGAGCTTCTGAAGCTGAGGTTCCAGCAGAAGATATCCGGGCTCGATAATCCCATGGCGATAAGGAACCTCAGGAAGGACATAGCTAGGGTTCTGACCGTTATAAGGGAGAAAGAGCTGAGAGGTGAAGGCTGATGGCTGAGAAGAAGTGGAACGAGAAGAGAAAACACCTTGTAGGAACGGTTGTTTCCGATAAGATGGACAAGACCGTTGTGGTCAGGGTGGACAGGAAGGTTCCCCATCCCTTGTACGGTAAGCACATAGTAAAGAGCAAGAAGTACCACGCCCACGACGAGAAGAACGAGTGCAGGGTAGGGGACGTGGTTGAGATAAGGGAGACGAGGCCCCTCTCGAAGACCAAGAGGTGGGTCGTTGTCAGGATAATCCAGAGGGCCAGGAGGGCCGAAGAGGTTCTATCTCAGGAGTCCTGAGCGCTTTATTTTTTCTCCTCCCCGCCTATCTTTAACTTCATGGTAAGGTATCTGCTCTACGTTGTGGCTGTTTTCATTGTAGCCGACCATATTTACACCCACTGGGGCCCGGAGATAATAAACTGGACCGCAAGCAAGTTCTTGGGGAGGCAGGTAACAGTGGTTGAGGAGGCTCCTTACAGGGAGAGCATAATAGACAAGACAGTGAAAACTATAAAAGAAAAGGTCAAAGAGCTTCGGAGGTAAGCCATGGAAGGGTTCAAGTTCAACACGATCGAGGAGGCTGTAGAGGACATTAAAAAGGGAAAGATGGTGATCGTTGTGGACGATCCCGACAGGGAGAACGAAGGCGATCTCGTCATGGCTGCCGAGAAGGTAACCCCTGAGGCTATAAACTTCATGGCCAAGTACGGAAGGGGTTTAATATGCCTCTCCCTCCCACCCGAGAGGTGTGAGGAGTTGGATCTGTATCCTATGGCTCACAGGAACACGGACCCTAAGGGAACCTACTTCTGCGTCTCGATAGACGCCCATCCCAAGCATGGGACCACAACAGGCATATCAGCCTACGACAGGGCGAAGACCATAAAGCTCGCTATAAGTCCTGAGGCTAAGCCCTCAGACTTCATAAGGCCGGGGCACGTCTTTCCCTTAAAGGCACGGCCCGGAGGGGTCCTGGAGAGAGCCGGCCACACCGAGGCCTCGGTAGATCTTGCCAAGCTCGCGGGCCTGTATCCGGCGGGCGTGATCTGCGAGATCATGAAGGAAGATGGAACGATGGCACGGCTCCCGGACCTGATGGAGTTTGCCAGGGAGCACAACCTCAAAATAATCACAATAGCTGACCTCATAAGGTACAGGCTGAGAAAGGAGAGGCTAGTAGAGCGGGAGGCCACAGCACACCTTCCGACCCCGTGGGGTGTCTTCAAGATACACGCATACAGGCACAAGCTCACAGGTGAGGAGCAGGTGGCCCTTACGATGGGAGAGTGGAAGGAAGACGAACCGGTCCTCGTGAGGGTCCACTCCGAGTGCCTCACGGGGGACGTTTTCAGATCTATGAGATGTGATTGCAGACCCCAGCTGGAGAAGGCACTCGAGATGATATCGAAAGAGGGCAAAGGTGTTCTCGTTTACATACTGGGGCACGAGGGAAGAGGTATAGGGATAGCCAACAAGATAAAAGCCTACGAGCTGCAGGAAAAAGGCTACGACACGGTGGAGGCCAACGAGAAGTTGGGATACCCTCCGGACCTCAGGGATTACGGTGTGGGCGTTCAGATACTCCTCGACCTTGGCGTGAGAAAGATGAAGCTCATGACCAACAACCCGAGGAAGATAGTGGCCCTCGAGGGCTTTGGCCTCGAGATAGTGGAGAGGGTTCCCATAAAGGTCGAACCCACGCCCCACAACAGGGTCTATCTTTCCACCAAGAAGAAGAAGCTGGGGCACATGTTTTAGGAGGTTTAGTGATGGCAGACTTTAGGAAGGCGGGGCTGGATAGAGGAGACATAAGGGCGGAGCTCAAGAACTTCCTGCTCTCCATAAGGATAAGGAGAGAAGAGTATCTCAACATAATAGACGAGCTCGAGCCCGACGAGCTGGAGTTCGATCTGAGAGAGTACGAGGAGTACTTCCAGAAGGAGGTAAAGCCCCTCTACGAGAAGGCCCACTCCATAGGGGTGAAGAGCCTCGTGGAGCTCGCAGAGGAGGTTAAGGAAGTTTACGAGGACCTTATGAGGATAATAAGAGAGAAGCTGGCTGATGGAAAACAAGGAAAGTGAAGATAGAAAGATATTAGAGGAGTTTGAAAGATCCTTTGAAGTCCTAACCATACGGGACGAGGCCCAGATAGAGAGAGAGCTGAGGAAGGGCCCCAGGTACCTCAGGTTCTCCCCAATAATCGAGAAGGCCTTTCTGAACTACTACCTGACCAAGTACATCTGGCAGATAAGGCTCGCGGTGCTCCTCGGCGTTATCATGTACGCCGCCTTCGGTCTGCTAGACTTTTACGTTTTTCCTGAGAAGAAGGAGGTCATGTGGACCATAAGGTACGCTATCGTATGCCCTCTGGGCATAGCCTTCTTCCTGCTCACTTACAAGATCAGAGAGGAGTGGCTCATACACGCCCTCCATACACTTCTCGTGGTAATCGCCGGCCTTGGGATAATAGTGATGATAGCGGCTGCGCCCCCGGAGAAGGCGTTCCTTTACTACGCAGGTCTTATGCTCGTGGTCTTCTACGCCTACACCCTCTCCGCCCTGAGGTTCTACTACGCCCTCTTCGCCTCCCTTATGGTAACCGTCCTCTACCCCATAGTGGATCACATGCTGGTTGGGACTTCCTTGGACAGGCTGATAACCAACATGTTCTTCCTGACCTCGGCCAACCTTATGGGTATGCCCGTCAGCTACCTCTGGGAGCATCACATCCGCCGGGACTTCCTTCTGGCCATGCTTCTGGCCTTGGAGAAGAAGAAGACGGACCAGCTCAACAGGAAGCTCAGGGACATTTCTTACATAGACGGGCTTACCGGTGTTGCCAATAGGCTCAAGTTCGAGGAGTACTTCAGGAGGGAGTGGGATAGGGCTAAGAGAACTAAGAGGCCCATATCCCTTCTGATGATAGACATAGACTTCTTTAAGAACTACAACGACCTGCTGGGCCACTTGGAGGGGGACGCGTGTTTGAGGCGTATAGCACAGGCCCTGAGCAGGCATCTGAGGGCAGGTATGGACCTGGTTGCCAGGTATGGGGGAGAGGAGTTCGTTGTGGTCCTTCCCGAAACCGACCTCTCTCAGGCTAAGAAGGTGGCCAACAGGATAAGGGAGGACATCCTGAGGCTGAACATACCTCATCCGGCATCGAAGGTCTCAGACAGGGTTACCGTGAGCATAGGTGTTGCGAGTATGGTTCCCAGAGACAACCTGAAGAAGGAGGTTCTCATAAACATGGCCGACAAGGCCCTGTACGCTGCTAAAAAGGGCGGCAGAAACAGGGTGGAGGTATTCACCTTCAGCGAGGAGCCCGTTTGAGCCCTCTGAGGAAATCCGCTACCTCCCTGTGTCCGTAGGACTCCGCCAGGTCAAGGGGGGTTAGGCCTTCATCGTCC
>JALWEK010000033.1 GCA_027014185.1 Aquificaceae bacterium | reverse complement strand
AAGCAAAACCAGAGGAGGTGTGAGTCATGGACAGAAGAGACTTCTTCAAGATGGGGGCAGCGGCCATAACCGTCCCTTTGATAAGTTCGGTGGCCTCCGCCAAGAACGTAAGGCTGAGCTTCGAAGACATGAAGAAGGAGGCCAAGGTGAACGTCATATACCACGCCGACTTCCCGCAGGAAAAGAGGTTCAAGACTATGCTCAGAAACATCACCAATCACCTGTCCGTTTACGACTTTGATCCCTTCAAGATAAAGATCGTTGTCGTTTCCCACGGTGCCGGGGCCAAGTTCCTCCTCAAAGACCTCAAAGGAACCAAGTGGGCCAAAGAGCCGATAGACCAGAAAGCCCTGAGGATAAAGATGGAGGAGCTACTCCAGTACGGGGTTGAGTTCTACCTCTGCGGTATAACGGTAAAGAGGGCCAAGCTCGTGGGTAAGCTCTACGACTTTGTGAAGATCGTTCCCTCTGGGGTCGGAACGGTTGCCCACCTTCAGACGCTCGGCTACGCCTACATAAAGGTCCAGTAATTCCATAAAAAGGAGGGGAGAAGATGAGAAAGTTAGCTTTCGCAGGGGCAGCGCTGGGAGCGGCAGCCCTATTTACACCGGAGACCTCTCACGCCATAAGGGTATGGAGCGCATCCACACAGCAGTTCCTCGACATCAACTTCCTGATCCAGACCTGGTTCAGGTACCAGAAGATAAGTAAGGAGAACAGGCCCAACTTCGTCGAGGCGCCTTCCAACAACTTCGACGTCTCCTTCAGGAGGATAAGGGTAAGGATGGGGGGGAGCTACAACAAGTGGTTCAAGTTCAACTTCGTCTTCAGGCTCAACAACACTGGAAGGGACGCCTACATAGCCCCATTCGGGGGTCAGCCTCCGGGTTATTTAAGGCAGGGAGGACTGCTGGGAGGAAGGAACTTCGCCCTCCACGAACTCGACCTTAAGTTCGCTATCCACGAGATGTTCGATGCGAAGGGCTGGATAATAGACGCACATCTCGGTTTCCCGAGGCTTCCTCTCGGAAGGGAGCAGTACGGAAGGACGGGATTCGATAACCTCGAGTCCGACAGGACCTTCGCTACGCTCAGGTGGACACATCTAACGGTAGCTAACGTAACGGGAAGGGCCTACGGTGGATACATACACGTGAGGAAAGGTAACAAGGCTAAAGGGTTTAGGAAGATAACCTGGGACGGCTTCGTTGGTGTATTTGACGGCTTTAAAGGAATAGAACAGCCGTGGGATGAAACGGTAAGGGGGCTTGACACGACAGCCACATATGGAACCATAAATGTAAACTGTACTGCTGCATGTCTATCACAACTCAGAAGCAACTCAACGGACTCTTTCCTTTACACCTTCAGGACAACACTTATGCTAGGTAAGCCTGAAGGTAAACCTAAAGGCCTGAACTGGCTCTACAGGGACACCTACCTTGGGAAGAGGAAGGGAATCACCTTGGGATTTTCCTTCGCTATGCAGAACGACATAGATCAGGAGCTTATTACCGACACACAGGGACCAGCACCCGGGCTTAGAGGGAATGGCAATCCTCTGCCTGGAGCTGGCTCTGTTCAGGTTAGAGTTCCGTATATGATACTTCCCAACCCAGTCGTAAACGAAAATGTAAGAAACAACCCCGTAGATATGCAGATGTACGGAGCCGATCTGGCGATCCACTACGGACCGCTTACGCTTATAGGAGAAATTGGCCAGCATCAGTTCAAGGGGGTCTGGTTAGACAGCAACAACACAGATGTGGACTTCAAGAACAAGTGGTTCATAGCTAAGGCAGCTTGGGTTTTGAATCCCGGGAGCGTTCACCTCTGGGAGCCCTACATCAGCTACTACATATGGGATCCTGATATAAAGGAAGACTCCTCTGGAAGAGCATACGGGGATGCGGCTAACTTCATTAGGGGAAATACAAATGGCAAAGACGGAGCCACACTAGGAAAGATAAAGGTAACCTCGATCGGGATCAACTACTGGTACGACAGGGCAAAGCTCTTCGGCTGGACCTTCGAGTATCAGAAGTACGACGAGGAGAGGAACGAGATAGACAACGACGCATTCACCATACAGTTCAGGTTCGTCTTCTAAGCCCAGTATGGCTGCTTCTGGGTAGCTACGAGTCCAGCCCCTCTGGACCGCCCCCTTCCTCTTTTTTTTCTTTTCCCTTATAATTCTTCCCTCCGATGGAAGAAAAGGAAGTCCTCTTAAAACTCTCCGAGGAGGGAACCTACACCGCAGATATGTCCTCCGGAAGTATAGAGATAGGGGAGAAAGGCCTAAAGCCTATGGAGCTGCTCCTCGCAGCTCTAGGAGGGTGTTCGGGGGTGGACGTTTACACCATCCTCAAGAAGAAAAGGCAACCCGTTAAGAACATCGATGTAAAGGTCAGGGGAGTAAGGAGGGACAAGCATCCGAGGATATACGAGAGGATAGAGATGGAATTCCTTGTTAATGAAGAGGTAGATATAAAAGCTTTAGAAAGAGCCGTGAGGCTCTCGGTTGAGAAGTACTGCAGTGTTTACGCTATGCTAGAGAAATCCGCGAAGATAGAGGTGAGATACACGAATGGGAAGGCTGAAGGAAAAGTTTGAAAATCTGAAAGCTAAAGTAGAGAGGGCTCTTGTCTCATACCTTATGGTTGGTTATCCGGACTACGAAACTTCTCTAAAAGCGTTCCACACTGTCCTTGAAAATGGGACCGACATTCTGGAGATAGGTTTTCCCTTCTCCGACCCTGTGGCCGACGGGCCCACCATACAGCTCGCCCACGAGGTAGCCCTCAAAAACGGGATAAGGTCAGAACACGTTTTCCAGCTCGCTAAGGATCTCAGAGAAAAGTTCAGAGACATACCTTTTTTACTTATGACCTACTACAACCCCATATTCAGGATAGGACACGAAAGGTTCTGCAAGCTCGCTAAGGAAAGCGGAATAGACGGTTTCATAGTCCCAGATCTTCCACCCGAAGAGTGTGAGCCTCTCAAGGAGGCTATGAAGTCCTACGGTCTATCCCTGGTTCTTCTCGCCTCCCCTACAAGCACAAAGGAAAGGCTTGAGCTCATATGCAGGAAGTCGGACGATATGGTTTACTTTGTCTCCGTAACCGGCACAACGGGAGCGAGGGGAGAGCTTCCGCTTGAGAATATAAAGGGGAAACTCGAACTTTACAGGAGCGTGTGTAAAAAACCCGTCGTTGTGGGCTTCGGGGTTTCCAAAAAGGAACACGCCAGTAGCATATCCGAGTTCGCCGACGGGGTCGTAGTGGGAAGCCTCCTCGTGAAGCTCACGGCCGAGAGGAAGTTCGAGGAGCTCACCGCAAAGGTAAAGGAGCTGAAGGAAGGGACTATAATTAAATAGACGAGGGCGGTTAGCTCAGATGGGAGAGCGCCATCCTCACACGATGGAGGTCGGCGGTTCGAGTCCGCCACCGCCCACCATATAACCTTTGAAACTCAACAACTCCCGAAAAGCCCATCTCCCAAGGCTTTGAAAATAGCGGAGCCTAAGCCTGTCGTCTTCCCAAGGCTAAGTTTATCAACCTTTCCAGAGGACGGGAACATTACAGAAAACCACAAAAAATCACAAAAAATTAACCCCATTTTTTAACCTATTTTTAACCGCTCTAAGCCTTGTCTCCCAAGGGTTAGAGCTAAAAAGTTAGTCTATATTAACCAGAGAGGTTAAAAATGACGGCCTCTAAGCTTTGAGAGAGAATGTGTAGAGTGGTTTAAGGGGTTACAAAATTACGACAAATTTCTACCCCTCAGAAGTGGCCCTACAGGAGCACCCCTACGAGTTCCCTTCTCCTTGGAGGCTGGCTCTTTTTCTCTTTCCCCTTCTTCATGAACTCCTTCACGTCAGCCTCAAGGTCTCCCCACACCTCACCGCCAAGGTACTTCTCCGTGTAGCCCTTGATCGTCTCGAGGCAGTCCTTGAAGCCGTTGTAGTAGTGGGGGTCTATGTGAGGATCTCCCTCTATGGAGGCGAGCTCGCACGTGAGCATACCCAAAAGCCAGGGAACGAAGCTGAGGACGGAGTATTTCTCCTTCGGGCTTATCATCTCATACCTCCTTCGAGGAGCTTTCTGTAAGACCTCTTGAGCTTTTTGAGGCCGTACCTTTCCAGAACCTCCGGGCTTGTCCTCTTCAATTCCTCCACGGCCCTCTCTCTCGCTATCTTCCTTATCTCGCTCAGGATCTCCTCGAGAACCACCCTCTTCTCCTCCCTGCTGAGGTTCTGGTATTCGGGGGAGCGTATGACCTCGGGCAGGAGAGCCTCGACCATCTCGCCCATGTATCTGTTCACGGCCCTGTCGAACTCGGGGACTCCCGTCTCAGAGCCCTGGTATCCGAGGCCGAGCCTTGAGACTTCACTCTCGACGATGGTCTTCTCCCTCGGGCTCAGCCCCGTCAGTTGCCTGAGGAGGGGAGCTTCCGTTTTGAGCTCCCCTCCCCTGAGTGGGGAGTATGCCCTGGGGAGAGCCCTTGAGAGGAAGGGGATGTTAACGAGGGAAGGCCCTATGAAGGGGTGTTCTCTTTTGTCCCTTATTATCCTCTCCTCCTCGTCGAACTGGGCTACCACGTCCTTAACCGTTCTGAGGGGAACGGTGAACGAGCCCATGTACTCCCCGGCTATCCTCTTGAGAACGTTGTAAGCTCCAACGGCGTCCTTGTTCCTCACAGCGTCGGCTATGGCGAGGCCCGTCCCTCCTATCCTGTTGAGGCCGATTATGGCCTGGGCAACGTCGGAGGGTGTCACGTTCTCGGGGTTCTTTATCATCTCGGCCAGGAGGAGGTAAACGCTGAAGGGGGCGAAGGGCCTCATGTCCACGGTCTTTTTCCCCACCTTTATCTCGTACCACTTGTCCCCCGCATACTCGGAGTTCCTCAGGTGGATGGCTGACAGGAGGAAGAGGTTTCCGAGGGTAGCCTTAGAGGCTATCTTTGCGAACTGCTCGGGGTTTCCCTTTGCGAGGGCTTTAAGCACTTTCGGGTTGAGAAGTTCAACGTAGCCGAGGGGTGAGTGCTCGAAGAGGAACTTGGGGGCGTTGTAGAAGGCGAACCTCGG
>JALWEK010000032.1 GCA_027014185.1 Aquificaceae bacterium | reverse complement strand
GTATCAGGGGCTCCAGCTCTCCTTTTACGTACAGAAACCCAACTCCCTTGGGAGCGTGGAACTTGTGTGCCGAGAAGGTAGCGTAGTCCATTTCTTCTAAATTGAGCTCCACCTTCCCAAGAACCTGAACCGCGTCGGTGTGGAAGGGAACTCCCCTCTCCCTGCAGATCCTCGATATCTCACTGATAGGCTGGATCGTTCCGAACTCGTTGCTAACGTGCATGATCGAAACGAGGAGCGTGTCCCCGTCTATGAGATCCGAGAGGTGATCGAGGTCCACAAGGCCTTCCAAATCTACCCTAACCTCCCTGACCTCTATCCCTTTCTTGGAGAGATACTTCGCACAGGCGCTCACCGATTTGTGCTCTATCGCCGAGATAACTACATTTCCCTTCCTCCCTAAAACTCCCCTCAGGACCGTGTTGTTGCCTTCTGTCGCCCCTGAGTTGAAGACTATGTTTCCCGGTCTAACCCTTAGCAGATCCGCAAGCCTGCTCCTCGACTCTTCTAGTCTTTTTCTCGCCTCAGCTCCGAGTTTGTGGGGGCTGGAAGGGTTGCCGAAGATCTCGAGGCTATCGCAGAGAAACTCTTTTACGGAAGGAAGCAGGGGAGTGGTCGCCGCATTGTCCAGGTAGATCATGCCCTTTCATGGCGGGAGAGGGAGGGAATCGAACCCTCCGGAGACTCCCCTCCGGAGCCTCCCGCGGGATTTGAAGTCCCGGGGCGGCACCAGCCTACCAACCTCTCCCTACTCCTCAACCTTCGAGCAGTCCACATCCTCTTCTATTATTACCTCTTTGATGGTCTCCAGAACCTCCTGGGGTTTCTGCAGACGCTTTAGATCCTCCAGGCTGCCTATCTCGAGCTTAGCTATCCAGGAGCTGTAAGGCTTCCTGTTTACTACCTCCGGGTCCTTTCCGACCATCTCGTTTATCTCCACGATCTTTCCCGAAATTGGCGTCGGGAAGGTGGCTATCCTCTTGCCAGCCTCTATTGTAGCGAGGTTGTCGTCGAACTCCAGTTTTGTTCCAACGGGCTTTACCCTGATGGAGTATAGGGGATAGGTCAGGGCTGCGAGGATCGACATCATCCCCACCGAGTAAACCTTTCCCCCCTCGTGCTTTACCCATTGGAACAGCATCCTGTGGGGCTCGACCCTGTAGAGCCGGTCCTCTTTGATCGTACACCCTAAGACTTTTATATCCTTTCCCAAGGCCACACTCCTGTAAAAGAAGGGAGCAAGTAGAACAGCCTTTATGAAACTCCTCCTCCTCATCTCAGAAGCCGAGGAGGTTCCTCTCGAACTTCACGTAGCCTTTCTCTTGGGCCCAGAGATCCAGGCTCACCGAGGCTATGTCTTCAAGATCTGGAACAGCTAAACCCTCCTTCCTCATATCTACGATCTTTATGTAATGATCACATACCTTGCAGGTCTGGAGATGTATGTAGTCCTGACTCTGATCCACGAAGTACTCGAGCTTGTCGTCCTCACTGTTCCCACAGTTCACACACTTCGTCCTCACGTAAAGCCAGTCTGTCAGGCAGAGGGAGCATCTGAGGAATCTGGCCCCTTCACCTTCTTCGGCGTCCATAAGGAAGGACACTGAAGGTCTGAACCCACATACCGGGCAGAAGTTCCTGAGCCACTGTTCCCTGTTCAGCTCTATCCTGTCTGCGATCACGTAGAGTATGGGCTGGAGCCATGCCATGAATATGAAGCGTGAAACATCGTCTGCCATCTGGTTTTCCAGGAAGTAGTTCAGGTTAGAAAGGATCTCTTCCTTACCGAGGCTTTTGAGGTAACTTACCCCCTCCCTCACCTCCCCCGTCCCCACCTGATCAAGGAGGTCTAAGAGAGGCCAGAGATAGCCGAGGAATGGCTCCCAGTTTATCCCTGTTAATTTGAGAGCCGGTTTGCCCTTTCCTATCCTCGAGTCCGCGGAGGAGATGTCTATGCCAAGATCCTTATCTAAGAGGTCCTCCATTACACCCTTCTGAAAGGATATGACGTGCTCCATGAAGTTGAGGATTTCCTTGGATTCGGGAAACTTATCCTTCAGTGCAGGGAGCCGCCCGAGGGCGAACTCCCTCTCCTTTTGTTTAAATACGTTCATTCTCCCTTAACCTCCCTGTACCATCTGGGATGATGGAACTTAGCCCAGGTAGCGGAGACCTTGCCTCCTATCATCCCCCAGATCGAACCGGGGACGCCCACAGTTCCCATGTAGATGTGGATTATGGTAAAGGCTCCCGCGATTATGAAAGCTATCTCATGTATTACTACAGACCATCTTACGAGACCTATACCGAAGTTCTCCGGGAACCACATAACTATACCGGTCAGGAAGAAGACTATGGCGCTTATGAATACTATCCAGGCGTAGAGCTTCTGCCCGCCGTTGAACTTTCCCGCCTCAGGGAGTTCCTCGTGTCTTCCTGAGATGTAGGCCTTTATCCTTGCTAGGAAGAGTATGTCCTCCCCTGTCAGGACCATGTCTCTCGCCCACTTTATTATCATCAGGACAGCACCTATAGAGAAGACGACGCCTGCCCACGGATGGAGCCAGCGTGCGAACTCACCACCACCCAGGAAGGTAAGGAGCCAGTGAAACTTCGGATAAGCTATGCCTATTCCCGAAAGCATGCAGTAGAGGAAGGCGAGGGCGGTAACCCAGTGAAGGACCCTGTCGAAGGCGGAAAACCTCTCTATCTGCTCCTCGTAAACCTTCGTGCTCTCAACAGCCATGATCAACCCTCCTCTCTCTTCTCCTCTTTGCCCCCGAGGACCTTTATCGGTCCCCAGAGTATAAGCTGGAGGAAAGCTCCGATCAGTGCGCCCCAGAGAGCTATGCTCCCTATAGTTTTGAAGGGTCCCTTCCAGAGACCTATCGAGGCGTCCACCCTCGGGCTCTCGGGAAGGTTATAGTCCTTAACGTGATCCCCGTGGGGAAGGACGTAGATGTAGCCCGTTCCGTTTACACCGGGCGGATCGTATAGTGTTGCGTTCTCGTATCCCCTCTTCTTGAGGCTCTCCACGATCTTCTTACCCTTTTCGACCATATCCTCCTTGAGGCCAAAGGTTAAACACTGGGTCGGGCAGGTCTTCACACAAGCGGGCTCAAGTCCAGCTTCGACCCTGTCTATGCAGAAGTTACACTTCCAGGGCTTGTTGTTGGCGTCGTACCTTGGAACGTCGAAGGGGCATCCAACAAGACACATCTTGCATCCTATGCACTTGGAGTGATCGAAGTCCACCACCCCGTTCTGATACTGGATAACAGCACCCGGAGCGGGGCAGGCTATAAGGCATCCCGGCTCCCTGCAGTGCATACACTGGTACTTGGTTATGAGCCAGGCGAACCCCTTACTGGTTTCGACCTCGTTGAACTTCATCAGCATGAAGAGATCCGGCCTGAGGTCCGGATGGGACTGGTAACCCGCTATCTTCCTCTGGACGACCTCCTCCGGTGTCATTATCGGCGGGGTGAGATCGTGCCACTGCTGACAGGCTGCCTCACAGGCTTTGCAGCCTATACAGGCGGAGATATCAACGAGTATGGCGAGCTCGGGGTAGCTCTTTATGGAGGTGTCCGGCTCCTTCGTTGCCGATAGCCTCCTGACCCCGAGCCCTACGGTTCCTCCTGTGGTCAAGGTGCTCATCTTTACCCCTCCTTTAGGCTCTCACCTTCTCTATGTTGGCGAGGAAGCCCTTGAACTCGGGCGTCCTCGAGTTGGGATCCCACACGTTGGGTGTTATAAAGTTCGCTATTGCACCCTTCACGAGTCCCTCGAAGCCCCAGTGTATAGGTATTCCGACGGTGTAAACGGTCTTCCCGGCGACCTGAAGGGGCTTTATCCTCTTTGTTACCAGTGCGATAGCCTCTATCGATGCCCTCGCGGTGGATACTCTGACCATGTCTCCGTTCTGGATCCCCTTCTCCTTGGCGAGCTCCTCAGGTATCTCTATGAACATCACAGGTGCCAGGTGTGCGGTTCCGTATATGTGCTTCGTCCAGAAGTGGTAGTGTTCGGTGAGCCTGTAGGTGGTGGCAACGTAGGGGAACTTGTCCGGAGTTCCGAGGAGATCTATGTCCGACTTGTAAACCTTCGCAACGGGGTTGTGGGGAACCTTCGGGTGGAGGATGTTCTCAACGGGCGACTCGTAAGGCTCGTAGTGTTCGGGGAGGGGACCATCTTTAAAGGTGGCGTAGCTCTTGGCGGCGAACAGCCTTCCTCTGCCCTCCGGGAGCATTATGAAGGCTCCTATACCTTTCTCCGGTGGTGCGGTGGCTGCGGTGTCCGGTGTGTCTCCTACCCATCTTCCCTTCTCGGGATCCCATCTCAGGAGCGGTCTCTCCGGATCCCAGGGCCTTCCTTTGGCGTCCGCGGATGCCCTGTTGTAGAGAACCCTCCTGTTGGCGGGCCAGTTCCATGCGTAGTTGGGATAGGTCCCGAGTCCGAGCGGATCGTGTAGGTCCGTTCTCTTTGCAAGGTTGCCTTCCGGCGGATATACCCCGGAGTAGAGCCATCCACCGCAGGCAGTGGAGCCGTCGTCCCTGAGGGCTGTAAAGAGCTTTACCCGCTCTCCCTTCTTGTGGCCGTCCACGTCCCTCGTGTAGTAACCGTTTATCTCGGTGAGTATCTCCTCCGCCGTCGGGTAGTAGGGGTTCTGGTAGGGCCAGGTGAGGTGGAGTATGGGCTCGGGGAAGGCTCCGCCTTCCTTCTCGTAGAGTTCTTTTAGCTTCATGAAGAACCTTCCGAATATCCAGAACTCGTCCTTGGCCTCTCCGGGAGGATCGGTGGCCTTGTACTTCCACTTTATCCATCTTGCGCTGTTAGTCATAGAGCCTTCCTTCTCAAGGAACGTGGCTGTGGGAAGAACGAGAACTTCCGTCTTTATGTCCGAGGGGTTCACCCCTTCGGCCTTCCAGAACTGGGCGGTCTCTATCATGAAGGGGTCCATTACCACCATCCACTTGAGGTTCTTCAGAGCCCTGACCGTCTTCTTGGCATTGGGGGTGTTGTTTACGAAGTTGAGGGCCACGGTCACCATGCCCTCGATCTTGCCCTTGTACATGTCGTCTATGAACTTGTCCCAGGAGTTGTACCC
>JALWEK010000031.1 GCA_027014185.1 Aquificaceae bacterium | reverse complement strand
GTATAGCTATCCTCTCGGTCTCCATGTACATCCTCGGGGCCTTCGGTATTCCGAGGAGGCACTGGGACATAACCTTCTCCGGAGGGCCCTTCACCTACACCTTCAACCCTGTTACCGACTTCTTCTGGGCCCTGTTCGGTATAGGCGGATTCCTGGCAGTTTTGGGAGCTCTCATCTGGATAATCCAGGTAGTGGTCTCGGTCTTCTTCGGCCAGCCCTTCAGGGGTCCTCAGGACCTACAGATACCGATAGCCGAGCCCCCTCCCGCCCCCGACAAAGAGCACGAAGGCTTCGCCGCCCCGGGAACCTTCGCACTGGTTCTCCTCTTCATCACAGCCTTCGTAATATTCGTCGCCCTTAACTACGGCTGGCTCTCTGCGATGTGGGAGGTGAAGTGATCCATGGCTCCCCTCCTTGCCTCCCTTCTCCTTCTCTTCTTTTTATACTCCTACGCCCAGGACATAACCCCGAACCCTGACCTAGTCCTCGGAAAGGCGGTCCCGAATGTGGTACTAACGGACGAGGAGGGCAGTGAGATAACACTGAAGGAAGTATCGGGAGGTAAGCCTATCGTCCTATCGCTCATATACACGAGATGTACCTCTGCCTGTCCTATGATAGTTGAGGGCATAAGGAGGGCCCTCAAGGAACTCGATGGTAAAGACTTTACCCTATTGCTCATCGATTTCGACGAGAGGGACAGGCCCGCAGATCTTTCCGAGTTCAGGGAGAGGAGAAGAATAGATAGGACCTGGAAGGTGGCGCTCGCTAAGGGAGAGAACCTTAGAAAGCTTACAGCGGCCCTGGATTTTAAGTTCTACTACGACGAGAAGACGGACATGTTCGCCCATCCTAACGTTCTGGTGGTCATTTCACCAGATCTGAAGGTTTCAGGCTACATGCTCGGGGTGAACTACGATCCGGACAGGCTATCCGGCATGATAGCCAAGGCCCAGAGAGGACAGGTAGATCTCAGCTGGGTCAAGGGCCTGCTTCTCAAGTGCTTCAGGTACGATCCCATAACGGGTGCGTACACGATAGACTGGTCCTTCGTCGCCATGGTCCTCGGCGGCCTGATACCTATATCGGGCATGCTCTACTTCCTATTCCTCAGGGACCTACTCCTTCGCGTCAGGAGGGCCGTATGATGGCTCTTCTTTTCGGTCATGTTTCTGAGTTAATGATCATAAACATTTGTGAGGAGGTGTGGATATGAAGGCTCTGAAACTCGGTTTAGCCGCGGGAGTTCTGTCTATCGGTGCATCCCTCGCCGGTGCTGCTGAGGTTCCAAAGCTCACCCCGGAGGAGATGAAGAAGGCGTCCCAGATATTCTTTGACAGATGTGCCGGTTGTCACGGGATGCTCAGAAAAGGCGCTACTGGACCGGCCCTAACACCGGACATAACCAGACAGAGGGGTCTCAAATACCTGGAGACCATAATCACCAACGGAACGCCCGGCGGAATGCCGGACTGGGGAAGACAGGGGATACTCACAAAGGACGAGATAAAGCTCCTCGCAAAGTTTTTGATGCACGAACCTCCAGAGCCTCCGCTGATGTCCCTAGCCGAGATGAAGAAGTGGTGGAAGGTCTATGTACCGCCCGAGGCGAGACCCAAGAAACCCGAACACAACCTGAACTGGAAGAACTTTATGGGCGTGATACTCAGGGACGTGGGTAAGGTGGCGATAATCGACGGGGACACGAAAAAGCTGGTCAGCATAGTGGACACCGGCTTTGCGGTTCACATATTCAGGTCTTCTGGAACCGGCAGGTACTTCCTGACGATAGGCAGGGACGGCAAAGCTACCCTTATAGACCTATGGATGAAGAAGCCAGACAAGGTAGCCGAGGTTAAGGTCTGTTACGATGCGAGGTCCATAGACACGAGCAAGTACAAGGGACCCAAGGGTGATTACATGGACAAGCTTGCGATAGTCGGATGTTACTGGCCCCCAAGTTTCGTAATCCTGGACGGGCAGACTCTCGAGCCTCTAAAGATAGTGGATACTAGCGACTACACCTGGGACACCAACGAGTACGTCAGGGAGGCGAGGGTGGCATCCATAGTGGCCTCCCACCACGATCCCGAGTGGATAGTGAGCGACAAGGAGCCCGGAAAGGTGTGGATAGTCAACTACCAGGATCCAACTAACCTGAGGATACACCTCATAGACGCTGAGAGGTTCCTGCACGACGGGGGATGGGACCTTTCCAAGAGGTACTTCCTCGTGGCAGCCAACATGAGGAACAAGATAGTGGTCATAGACTCGGTAGAGAAGAAGTTCGTGGCCGAGATAGAGACGGGCGTCAAGCCCCACCCCGGTAGGGGAGCTAACCTGGTTCATCCCAGGTACGGACCTATATGGTGCACAGGGCACCTCGGTTCCAACAACGTTGCCTGTATAGGAACGGATCCCCAGAACCGTTCCAGGTACGCCTGGAAGCTGGTGGCGAACATCGAACTACCCGGACCTGGTGGCGGGACACTCTTCATAAAGACGCACCCCAACTCTCCCCACATATGGGTCGATAGGACCCTGAGCGCAGATCCCAAGCTCCAGAGACAGCTCTACGTTATAGACAAGGACAGCCTGAAGGTTATAAAGACCATCAACGTTATAGAGGAACTCAAGAAGAAGGGTTACAGGAACATAGACGGAAGGGTCGTCCACCCCGAGTTCGACATGCACGGCAAGGAGGTTTGGGTGTCCGTATGGGGAAGGAAGGACAAGCCCACCGCGATAGTGGTCTTCGATGACAGGACCATGAAGATAAAGAAGGTGATAACGGGAGACTGGGTGAGGACACCCACCGGCATATTCAACGTCTATACAACGACCAACGACATCTACTGAGGTGATGAGATGGCCTCTCTCATCTCACTTCGCTCCCTCGCCCCCTCCCTTTCCCTCCTTTTTCTCTTTTCCTTCGCCGGTGATGGGAGAGGTCTATACCTGAAACACTGCGCATCCTGTCATCACGAGGACAGGATAGGAAGAACCGCCCCTCCTCTACTTCCAGAGTTCTTGAGGAGATACCCAAACGAAAAGATAAGGAAGGTTATAAGGGAGGGCATACCCGCCTCGAACATGCCTTCCTTTAGCTTCCTCACAAAAGAAGAGGTAGAGAAGATACTCGGCTACCTAAGATCCCCTTCCCCTAAGATCGGGTACACCTTGGAGGATATCCGAAGGAGCCGCGTAGAGCTGAGGAGTCCCAAGAAGGAGCTACCAATAAGGGACGTTAAGAACCTTGTGGTAGTTGTGGACAAGGGTGCTAAGGAGGTGTGGGTAGTCGAGGGGACGCGTATTCTAGACAAGTTCGAGCTCTCCAACGTTCACGGGGGTGTGAAGTTTTCCCCCGACGGTAGGGATTTCTACGTTCCTTCGAGGGACGGATGGATAGCCCACTACAGCGTAAAAGAGGGAAGACTTAAAGAGAAGATCAGGGCCTGTATATACCTCAGGAACGTAGCCCTGTCCCGGTCAGGGGATGTGCTCGCGGCGAGCTGTGTCCTGCCAGAGAGCTTGGTCCTCATGGACAGGAACCTTAGACCTCTGAGGAGTATAAGGCTGAAGGGAAGGCCGAGCGCGGTTTACGAGCTGGTAAAGAGGGGAGGGTTTTTGCTTGCCTTCAGAGACAGGCCGTTTGTGGCCTTCGTGAGCGAGGAAGGTGAAATCTCTTACAGAGAGATAGAGGCTCCCCTCGAGGACTTCTTCATAGACCCTTTCGAGAGGTTCCTGGTTGGGAGTTCAAGGGGAGAGGGTAAGCTGGTCGTTTACGAGCTGGACTCCTTGAAAAAGGTCTTTGAAAAGGGGGTTCCCGGACTTCCCCATCTCTTCTCTGCGAGCTTCTGGTACTCGGGAGGGAACTTCTACTTCGCCACACGGCACGTGGGTTCTACCAAGGTAAGCATCTGGAGGATGTACGACTGGGATCTGGTTAGGGAGATAGACACGAAGGGAAAGGGCTTCTTCGTGAGGACGGGATCCAACATACCCCATCTCTGGATAGACAACGGGGACGGCAGCTTTGTCCTCCTCGATAAGAAGACCCTTGAGATCAAGAGATTGAAGGTTTCTGAAGAGGGCAGGGCAACACACGTCGAGTTCTCCCACGACGGCAGGTTCGCCTACGTGAGCGTCGTGGGAAGGGAAGGGGGACTTTACATATACGATCCATTGGAACTAAGACGTATGGGAAAGCTACCCGCGAGGTATCCGGCGGGAAAGTACAACCTCGTGAACAAGAGCCGGAGCTTTACTCCGGCACAGCTCGGATACCAGGTGTTCATGGAGAAATGCTGGGGCTGTCATCATAAGACCAGGGAAGCCTTCGGGCCTTCGTTGAGGTGGATAGCCAAGCACAGGAGCAAGGAAGAGATAGTATCGCAGCTGGTAAACCCCGAGGAGACGGCGAAGCTTCTGGGATACGGCAGGAACGCCATGCCCAAGATAGATCTCTCCCCGGAGGAGATCGAGACAATTCTCTCCTTCGTGGAGAGCCTGAGAGGGAACAGGTATGCTAAGGTTGAGTGAGTTCATAAGGAAGGCCCTGGGCAACGAGGACTACAGACCCTTTCAGGGTGTGATACTCATATGGAACCTCACGAACAGATGCAACCTCTACTGCAAGCACTGCTACTCGGCCGCAAACCAGGATACCGAGGGCGAGCTCTCCTTTGAGGAGATAGGCAGGATAGTCGAAGAGCTGGTCGGTGAAGAAGTGAAGTTCGCGATACTTTCAGGTGGGGAACCCCTCCTGAGGGAGGACGTGTTCGAGATAGCAGAGCTCCTAAGGAACAAGGGGATAAGAACCTATCTCTCCACGAACGGCCTCCTGATAAGGGAGGAGAACGTCGGCAGGATAAAGGAGAGTTTCGACTACGTGGGTGTGAGCCTGGACGGGACGCCGGAGATACACGACAGCTTCAGAGGAAAGAAACACTCCTTCGAAGAAGCTCTAAACGCCCTCATCCTATGCAGGAGGGAGGGTGTAAGGGTAGGTCTGAGGTTCACACTGACCGATAGGACGGCGGACTCCCTCCCCTTCATATTCGACCTGGTTGAGGAGATGCAGATTCCAAAGCTCTACATATCCCATCTAGTCTATGCCGGCAG
>JALWEK010000030.1 GCA_027014185.1 Aquificaceae bacterium | reverse complement strand
GATATACTCCGTCTTCTTCGGCATGAGGGAGGTTCGGGGCAGGTTCAGGGGTGTGGTGGACGGGATTCACATCCTCAGGTTACAGGATGATGTGGTTTCGAGGAGGGGAGACAGGGTCGTAATTCTGGACTCTTCGGGAAGGCTCGTCGGAGGGGCGGAGGTACTCCACCCGAGGGTGAAGATAACGAAGAAGAGCTTTATCAGAGAGAACATAAAGCATCTCCTCGAAGGTTTCGAGATCTACCTCCTGAAAGAGCTCGGTCCAGAGGGGCTCGAGGGGTCTTACTTCAGAAGGCTGACAGGATATCCCCCGGATTCCAAGATACTCCAAGAAGAGGCCACGAAGGTTGGGAACAGATTCTACTCCAAAGAGGTTTTCGAGAAGCTGAGGAATAAGCTCTCGACCTTTCTCAGGGAAGAGATGAGAAAGGGGAGCTTCGGGGTTGCAAAGGCGGAGGTGATCGAAAAGCTCGGGCTTGACCAGGATCTTCTCGACCACCTTCTCAGGGGCCTCGGTCGGTACAGGGCTGTGGAGGAGTACATCCTTGAGGAGGGAAGCGACAACATCAGAGAGCACCCCCAGGTCAGAAAGCTCCTCCAGGTCCTATCCGAAGGGTTCATGGAGGAGAGGGAGATAATCTCCTCCGGGATCAGCAGGGAGGTTCTGGGGCTCGCGGTAAGGAGGAGGCTCGTCCACAGGATAGGGGACTACCTCTTCCTCTCGGATGAATGGTTGGATAAGCTCGTTAGGGAACTGAGAGAGCTGGGAGGAGAGTTCTCCGTTCAGGAGGCTAAGAAGAAGCTCGGTCTTACCAGGAAGTACCTGATACCCCTCCTGGAGTACATGGACTTTTTAGGGCTTACAACAAGAGAGGGGGAAAAGAGGAGGTGGCGAGATGCTGAGGGACATAGACCTTAAGCTGCTGGAGATATTCTGCTGTGTTTACGAGAAGAAGAGCCTAACAGAAGCTACGAAGTGCCTCCACGCCTCCCAATCCACCCTATCCTTCCACATAAAGAACCTTGAAAAACAGGTAGGGCAGAAGCTCTTTTACAGGAAGGGAAAAGCTCTCGTTCCCACGACGGTGGCGGACAGGCTTTACGATTACGCGAGGGAACTCATGGACTTCAAGCTCAGGCTCGTGGAGGACATAAGCAGGTTCTCGGGAAGGAAGGGAGGAGTGGTAAGGATAGGGGCGAGCAGCGTGCCTGGGAACTACATCCTTCCCGAGCTGGTGGGCGAGTTCGTTGAGAGCTTTAAGGGAAACCTGAACGTTGAGATAGAGATAGGCGACAGCGCGAGCGTCCACAAGGGTGTGGTCTCGGGGAAGCTCGACTTCGGGGTCGTGGGGTATCTTTCGGAGAGGAAGGGGGTAGAGTTCAAGAAGCTCTTTGAGGACAGGATCTGGCTCGTAGGAAATCCAGAGCTCGAGGAGAGGACTTACTCCCTGGAAGAGTTGAAGGGTTTACCTCTCGTGATCAGGGAGGAGGGTTCCGGAACCAGGAGCACGATCGAGGAGAGCCTGAGGCAGCACGGGCGTTCTCAGAAGGATATGAACGTCGTTGCGACCCTGGGTAGCAACTCGGCTATCCTCAGATTTCTGAGGAGGGTGAGGGCCGTGTCCTTTCTGTCGAGCTATGCGGTGAAGGACGACGACTTCCTGCTCAAGCT
>JALWEK010000029.1 GCA_027014185.1 Aquificaceae bacterium | reverse complement strand
TGGTGGGGGCGAGCGGTGCGGTGAGCGGGGTTCTGGGAGCTTACATGAAGCTCTTTCCCCACGCAAGAGTCCTAGCTCTCGTTCCCGTATTCTTCTTCATGACATTCATGGAAATTCCTGCGGTCGTCTTCATAGGTCTTTGGTTCTTCATCCAGATGGTAAACGGTATAGTTTCCCTTCCCCTCGTAGGTCTGGGAGGGGTCGCCTGGTGGGCGCACATAGGGGGTTTCCTGGCCGGATACTTCTTGATTGATAAGTTCTTCATAAGGCGTAGATATTATTACTAATGAAGTATGAATACATCACCGACAGATCGGACCTCGTCAAGGCCCTCTCCCACTTAGAGAAGGTGAGTTTTCTATTCCTCGATACCGAGACCACTTCCGACAGGATAAGGCTCTTCCAGATAGGGAACGAAGAGGAGATATTTGTAATAGATGTCTTCGAGCTCCCAGAGGCGGTGGAGCTTTTAAGGGACCTGATCTCCAAAAGAGGTATAGTGGGCCACAACCTCAAGTTCGACCTCAAGTTCATGTATCCCCTGGGTATAGTTCCTTACGCCACCTTTGACACGATGATAGGGAGCTATCTGCTCGGCTTCGAGAGGCACTCCCTGAGCCACGTGGCCGAAACCTTGCTCGGCTATACACTCGATAAGTCCTACCAGCTCTCCGACTGGTCCAAGAGCGAACTCACAAAACAGCAAATCGAGTATGCGGCCACCGACGTCCTCGTGGTCCGTGAGCTCTTTCACAGGATGAGGGAGAGGCTCAACTCCCTTCCCGAGGTGGACAGGGGAGAGGAGCTTCTGAAAACGCGGACAGCGAGGGTTTTTGGCCTCAAGAACCCCGCGGTGATAGTGGAGATGGCCTTCGTCCAAGAGGTGGCCAAGCTCGAGATGAGCGGCCTTCCCGTGGACGAGGAGGAGATAGATAGACTCTCGAAGGAGTTCAACAGAAAGCTCCAGGATCTGATCATGAACTTCTACATAAAGCACAGGATAGACCCCATGTCCCCAAAGCAGATAGGAACCTTCCTTAAGAGCAGACTCGGCCTAGACCTCCCCGAGACCCAGAAGGGGAACATCTCCACAGACGACAAGACACTCTCGGAGTTCGCAGACGTTAAAGAGGTGAGGGACATACTCGAGATAAGGAGGATTAAAAAAGCACTCGACAAGCTGAAGGAGCTAAAGGGCTTTATAAGGAACGGCAGAGTCTATCCCGAGTTCAAGCAGATAGGGGCCGTAACGGGGAGGATGTCGAGCTCGAACCCCAACGTCCAGAACATACCAAGGGACATGAGGAGCCTCTTCAAGGCCTCCGAGGGAAACATGTTCGTTATAGCTGACTTCTCCCAGATAGAGCTCAGGATCGCCGCCGAATACGTGAGGGACGAGAACATGCTCAGAGCCTTCAAGGAGGGAAGGGACCTCCACAGATACACCGCGAGCCTCGTCCTGGAAAAACCGGAGGAAGAGATAACGAAGGAGGAGAGACAGCTCGCCAAGGCGATGAACTTCGGCCTCATATACGGGATATCCGCCAAAGGACTCTCAGAGTACGCGAGGGGCAGCTACGGGGTTGAGCTTGAAATCGAAGCTGCGGACGTCTTCAGGAAGAAGTTCTTCAGGTTCTTCCCCGCCTTCAAGGAGTGGCACGACAGGGTGAAGAGGG
>JALWEK010000028.1 GCA_027014185.1 Aquificaceae bacterium | reverse complement strand
ATAAGGAGAAAGATCCAGTCTTACAGGTTCAAGGACGAACTCATGGTTACGGCCAGCTTCGGCGTGGCACAGCTTACCAGGGACGACGATGTATCGAGGCTCGTCCTGAAGGCCGACAAGGCCCTCTACCAGGCCAAAAGGGAGGGGAAGAATAAGGTCAGGAGCTTCATGGAACGTATTGATTTAAAATAGTTCAGCTATGCGTAAGGACGGCAGAAAGGAGGACGAGCTAAGACCGGTAAGGATAATCAGGGACTTCCTGAGCTACCCCGAGGGCTCGTGTTTGATAGAGTTCGGGAACACGAAGGTAATATGCGCTGCCTCTGTGACGGACACAGTCCCACCTTTCCTGAAGGGGAAGGGGCAGGGGTGGATAACGGCGGAGTACTCGATGCTCCCGAGGGCTACTCATACTAGGAACATAAGGGAATCTGTTCAGGGAAAGATAAGCGGTAGAACCCACGAGATACAGAGGATGATAGGCAGGGCGATGAGGACAGCCGTGGATCTGACCAAGCTCGGGGAAAGGACTGTATGGGTTGACTGCGACGTCATACAGGCCGATGGGGGAACCAGAACGGCCTCCATAACGGGGGCCTTCGTTGCGGTTGCGGACGCTCTTATAAAGCTGTACGAGGAAGGTGTTCTCACCAGCGTTCCTATAAAGGACTTCGTCGCTGCCGTGAGCGTGGGCATAGTCGGCGGTAAGCCTATGCTCGACCTTAACTTTGAGGAGGACTCTACGGCCCAGGTTGATATGAACGTGGTTGGAACCGGAAGTGGGAAGTTCTCGGACGTCCAGGCTACAGGGGAGGAGCACACCTTCTCAAGAGACGAACTCGACAACCTCCTCGACCTTGCTCTCAAAGGGATATCGGAACTCGTCGAGCTCCAGAAGGCGCTTTACGAGGTCAGCAGAAGCGTTGGATACTGGAAGAGAAAGTCCGTGAAGGAGGTGAGGTTCTGAGGACCCTGATACTGCTGCTCGTGAGCTTTCTGATAGTGTCCTGCCAGGATCTGCCGAAGGAGTACAGGGGTGAGGAGGGGAAGAAGAAGCTCGAAAGGTACAGGAACCAGTTCGTAGAGGGCGTTGTTCTCCTGGAGGAGAAGCTTAGGGATAAGCTGCCCAAAGGAGACTACTTCCTGATAATAGCGGTGAAAAGCCCGGAGGACCCGCAGCCGATAGCTGTTTTAAGGGTCAGGAACCCAGAGTTCCCATACAGGTTTAAGATAACGGGCAGACACAAGATAAGACAGGACAAGCTGATAGAGGGAGAGCTTATAGTGAGCGCAAGGGTGAGCAGATCCCCTATGGCGGAGGTCCAGAAGGGGGATTTGGTTGGGAGCGCTTCAGCGAAGGCGGGCGACAGGGGGGTTAAAATACTCCTGAGTACGGAGGTTCCGTGATGGAGTGTGAGGAGAAGGTCGAAAAGCTCCTGAGCATAATCGAGAGGGTAGCGAGCGGAGAGTACGAGAGGGACAACTGGAGGGGGATACTCGACAGCGTGGCCGAGCTGTTTGAGGCGGATATAGCTGCTATAGGAGAAACGAGGGAAGGATACGTACTCTATAAGAAGTTTTCTTCTTACGCAGACCGATTTGAAAGCTATGACCCTGAGGAGTTCAAGGTCCCGATCTGGAGGAGCGCTCTCGGGGAGGCGATAAAGAAGGGATACATAATGGTAAACGATTACCAGAACTACGAGAAGGCCGTTGAGGGATGGAAAAAAATGGGCCTCAAATCCATAATCGTTGCACCCTTCGGAGATAGGGATGTATTCGGGAGTCTTGCGATAGGTAGATTTAGGGAGGGGAGGCCTTTCACCGAGGAAGACGGAAAGATACTCAGGAGCCTGGCCTTCATATTCTCATTCATAGTGAGGGAAGAGATAGAGAAGAGAAGGCTCATGGAGAGGGCCATAAAGGATCACCTTACCAAGCTCTACAACAGGTTTTACTTCGAGGATGAGGGTAACAGGGAGCTGGAGAGGGCTAGAAGGTACGGCTACCCTCTCTCACTTATCATGCTAGATCTGGATAACTTCAAGCAGATAAACGACAGGTACGGTCACCAGAAGGGAGACGAGGTTCTAATCAAGTTCGCCGACGTCATCAGGAAGAACATCAGGAGAACGGATATGCCTGTAAGATACGGGGGTGAGGAGTTCCTTATCCTGCTCCCTCACACGAATCTGGAGGAGGCTGCAAAGGTAGCGGAGAGGATCAGGGAGAGCTTCTCTAGGGTTGTGTTCAGGGAGGGATCGGAGGCTTTCAGACTCACCGTGAGCGCCGGGGTAGCCTCCTGTGAACCCGAAGACTGCGCACTCGAGAACCTGCTCCACAGGGCCGACAAGGCCCTCTACCAGGCTAAGAGGGAGGGGAAGAACAGGACTGTCGTGTTCTCTCATCAGGGAGTAAATTGAAAAAATTATGGACAGGATAGTAATAAGGGGTGCCAGGCAACACAATCTGAAAAACATAGACGTAGAGATACCGAAGAACAAACTCGTTATCATAACGGGGCCTTCCGGTTCGGGGAAATCCTCCCTCGCCTTCGACACCATATACGCAGAGGGACAGAGGAGATACGTTGAATCCCTATCCTCCTATGCGCGCCAGTTCCTTGGAGTTATGGAGAAGCCCGACGTAGATCTGATAGAGGGACTCTCCCCCGCGATAGCGATAGATCAGAAGACGACCTCCAAGAACCCCAGGTCCACAGTAGGGACGGTGACGGAGATCTACGACTACATGAGGGTCCTCTGGGCTAACATAGGAAAGCCCCACTGCCCCGTCTGTGGTCGTCTCCTGGAGGGGTTGTCTGCCCACGAGATCTTGGACAAGATAGTGGAGAAGTACTCGGGCAAGAGGATCATGGTCCTAGCTCCTGTGGTGAGGGGGAGGAAGGGAGAGTTCAGGGACCTGATGAGGAACATAGACAGGATGGGCTACAGAAGGGTTAAGGTGGACGGGGAGCTGAGAAGGGTGATAGAGGTCCCGCCTCTGGAAAAGAACAGAAAGCACGACATAGACATAGTGATAGACAGGCTGACCCTGGAAGAGGAAGAGAGGGCGCGTCTCCTTACCGACATAGAGAAATCTCTCGAGCTCACCGGCGGCCTCGTGAAGATAGAGGAGGTTGAGAGCGGTAAGGAGGAGCTCTTCAGCGAGAAGCTCGTATGCCCAGACCACGGCTTTTCAATACCTGAGCTCTCTCCGAGGCTCTTTTCCTTCAACTCCCCCTACGGGGCGTGTCCCTCATGCAAAGGCTTGGGAGTCAAGTGGGAGATAGACGTTGGGCTTCTCGTGGACGAGGAGGAGCCCGCCATATACGCCTTCAGGATAGCTGAGTCTTCCCTCTTTAGCTACATAAAGTTCCCCGTAGCCAACGTCCTGAGAAAGCTCGGCATAAACCCGAGGACCAGGTTCAAGGACCTTCCCAAAAGGGCGAAGAACATCCTCCTCTACGGAACAACCCAGGAGTTCGAGTTCGAGGGTATAGTCAAGCACCTTGAGAGGCGCTTCTTGGAGGAGGAGTCCGAGAGGATAAGGGAGGGGATAGAGGAGTACATAGTTGAGAAGCCCTGTCCCGCCTGCGGTGGGTCGAGGCTCAGGGAGGAGGCTCTGGCTGTCCTCATAGACGGTAAAAGTATATGGGACATAACAGACCTGCCGGTCTCCAAGGCTAAGGAGTGGATAGAGGAGCTTCCCTCAAAGCTAAGTGAGAAGGACCTGATAATAGGAGAGAGGCTCATAAAGGAGATCTCCGAGAGGCTCGGCTTTTTAGTTAGCGTGGGGCTCGAGTACCTATCCCTCTCGAGGAGCGCTACCACCCTCTCGGGAGGTGAGATGCAGAGGATAAGGCTCGCCACCCAGGTCGGATCCAAGCTAACGGGAGTTCTCTACGTCCTCGACGAGCCCTCGATAGGCCTCCATCCGAGGGACACCAGCAGGCTGATAAATACCCTGAAAGAGCTAAGGGACATAGGGAACACCGTTATAGTGGTCGAGCACGATCCCGAAACGATAGAGTCCGCCGACTGGATCCTGGAGCTGGGGCCGGGAGCGGGCAAAAACGGGGGTGAGGTTGTAGCTACCGGAACGGTGGAGGAGATAGAGAGGAACCCAAGATCCCTGACGGGTGCCTATCTCTCCGGCAGGCTGGAGATACCGGTGCCTACGAAGAGGAGGAAGCCCAAGGGAAAGTTCCTGAGGATAATAGGGGCCAAGGAGCACAACCTGAAGAACATAGATGTGGAGATACCGGTCGGGCTTCTAGTGTGCATAACCGGTGTATCTGGAAGTGGTAAGTCCACTCTCATATACGACGTTCTTTACAAGTACGCCAAGGCCGAGTTCTACGGGTCCAAGGAGATCCCCGGAAAGGTCGAGAGGATAGAAGGACTCGAGCACTTCGACAGGGTGATAAACGTGGATCAGTCCCCGATAGGTAGGACCCCGAGGAGCAACCCTGCAACCTACACAAAAGTTTTTGACCAGATAAGGGATCTCTTCGCAAACACCCCAGAGGCCAAGGCGAGGGGATACAAACCGGGAAGGTTCTCCTTCAACGTGAAGGGAGGGAGATGTGAGGCCTGCCAGGGTGAGGGCGTGATAAAGGTGGAGATGCACTTCCTGCCCCCCGTTTACGTTACCTGTGACGTCTGCAAGGGCAGAAGGTACAACAGGGAGACCCTGGACATACTCTACAAAGGCAAGAACATCTCAGAGGTCCTGGACATGACGATAGACGAGGCCTACGAGTTCTTCGAAAACATACCCTCCCTAAGAAGGAAGCTCCAGCTCCTCAGAGACGTGGGCCTCGGGTATCTGAAGCTCGGCCAGCCGGCCCCAACGCTCTCCGGAGGAGAGGCCCAGAGGATAAAGCTGGCGAGGGAGCTCTCCAAGAGGGAGAAGGGAAGAACCCTTTACTTACTGGACGAACCTACCACGGGCCTCCACATGGACGATATAAAGAAGCTGATAGACGTTCTACAGAGGCTGGTGGACAAGGGGAACACAGTGGTGGTGATAGAGCACAACCTGGACGTTATAAAGTGTGCCGATTGGGTTATAGATCTCGGCCCTGAGGGAGGTGAGAAGGGGGGTCAGATCGTGGCGGTTGGAACCCCGGAGGAGATAGCGCAGAACCACGGTTCCTACACCGGTCTGTT
>JALWEK010000027.1 GCA_027014185.1 Aquificaceae bacterium | reverse complement strand
AGGTTTTGACTCCAACATAGTTCCCACCGTCAGACCTATGGACACCTCCACCTGCGAGATGTGCGGGATATGCGTTCACGTCTGCCCCGTGGGTGCGATAATCTCCAAGCCCTTCAAGTTCTGGTCGAGGAGCTGGCTCCTCCAGAGGGAGACCACACGTTGCAACCTATGTCCCGTGGGTTGCGAAGTCCAGTTAGAGTACGGAGTGGGAGACTGGCGATCCAAGAAAAAGGTCTATAGAACCAAGCCCACCGAAGACCTCAACATCTGCGCCAAGGCATTCTTCGGATACGACGCTTTAAACGTGGACAGACTCCTGAGCCCCTCAGCTCACGGAAGGGAAGAGAGCGTTGGAAACCTCGTGAACCTGCTGAGCTCTGTCCTCGGAGTCCACGAGAGGGAAACAGCCTTCGTCCTGTCGGGATACCTGCCCAACGAGATAATAGACAGCGTTGTAAGTATAGCGAGGGCTACGAGCAGCTACGTAACCGCTCCCCAGACAGCGAACTTCTTCAAGCTCGCAGAGGCACTCGGGGATTACAAACCGCCAACTATAGAGGAGATAAAAGAGGCTGACTTCTACGTTTTCGTGGGAGAAGACATTACCTCAACAGCCACAGTACTCACCTACTACACAAAGGGCAAGGTTTACAGGGTAGGAAAGGGAGTTAGGGATGAGAAGTTCGAGCCTGAGGAGATAGAGCTGGAAGATGTCAAGAAACTTCAAGGGAAGGGTATTGTAGTTGTCAATGCTACATCCTTCGGTGGCGATCCAGAGATCGGTGATAAGCTCAGGGAGATACAGGAGAAGGGGCACAGGATTTTACTTCTGCCCAGAGAGGGTAACGTTTACGGTATGTACGAGAGGATAAAGGGCATATACTCCGACGTTGATGAGGTGGTCAAAAGAGCCCTCGAAGGGGAGATAAACACCCTGGTCGTTTTCGGAGAGGATCTTGCAGAATACTATCCCCCTGAAACGATAGAACAGCTCGCCGAGAAGCTCGAGCATCTGATAGTGGCCTCACCCTATGACTTTGGGCTCTCCCTAAGGGCCACCATAAAGATCCCTATGGCTCTGATGGGGGAGAGCGAGGGATCCTTCACAACCCTGTTCGGTGAGGTCAGGGGCAGGAGATTTCTCCCCTGGGCCTTCGATGATATAACCTTCTGGAGGTATCTGGAGGAGAGCTTCTCAGGCAAGGAAGGAGAGGTAAGGGTGCTGAAGGGGAACTCCGCACCTCCTCTAAGACCCGAGATCCATCTCTACAGGAACAGCTGGATAACCAGGAGGAGTGAGAACCTCACCAAGCTTTACGAGAAGAACAGGGAGGTGAGTGAGTACAGGGTTTAGAAAAATTAGGTTTTTAATATTAAAGACAAAACAAGGGAGGTAGAGGGATGAAGCTCTCGAGGAGAAGTTTTCTGCTCGGCAGCGCCCTTGTTGCTGCGTTTCCAAAGCTGGCCCTTTCCTCGGAGGGGAACGTTTCCTTTTCCTACCGCGTGAAGATAAAGGAGGGTGGAAAGGCGCGGCTCTGGCTACCCATACCGATCAATACCGAGTATCAAAGGCTCACGGGTATAAGCATCTCGGGAAATTTCGAAAGCGCAAGGCTAACGCAGGACCCCCTTTACAGATCTCCAACCCTGTACGTGGAGTTTGGGAACAGGAAAGAGAAGAGAATAAACGTTCTCCTCTCCACGAGGTACAGGGAGAGAGCTGTACCCCTCACGGACGCAAACTATAGAGTTCCTGAAAGTCTGGCCCTGTATCTAAAGGCAACCCCTCACGTGCCCACGACTGGGAAGGTGAAGGAGCTCGCCGAGGAGATAACTAAGGGAAAGAAGACCCTTTTGGAAAAGGCCTACGCCATATACGAGTGGGTCGTGGAAAACACGTACAGGGATCCCAAGGTCAAGGGTTGTGGCCCGGGAAACGTGAACGACCTGCTAGAGATCTACGAGAGAGAGGGAAAGATAGGAGGCAAGTGTGCCGACCAGAGCTCCGTATTCGTTGCCCTCTGCAGGGCGGTGGGTGTACCGGCTAGGGAGGTCTTCGGTATAAGGGTAAGACCAGCCTACGTGTCGAAGACCTTATCTATAAAGGAGGGCTCTAAAGACATAACCAAAGCTCAACACTGCAGGGCGGAGTTCTGGGCTGGTAGGTGGATACCGGTTGATCCCGCGGACGTGACCAAGATGAGGCTGAAGGAGAAGCTAAAAGAGGGAGATCCGAGGCTGGAGTTCGCCAAGAGGTACCTCTTCGGGAACTGGGACCCCCACTGGGTAGCCTTCAACTGGCTCAGGGACGGGGACCTCGAGCCCAAGCAGGAGGTTTTAAAACCTATGCCCTTCTTCGGCTACCCTTACGCCGAGGTGAACGGATTTGCCCTCAACTACCTCGAACCCGACAGCTTCGTTTACAGGATCGTCAAGGTGTAAACTATTCCTGTGGAATATAAGAGACTCGCTGAGTTCTACGCGAAGATAGAAGCGACTACCAGCAGAACCCAGATGACCGGGCTCCTCGTGGAGCTCTTTAAGGAAACCCCTCCAGAGCTTATAGACGAGGTCGTCTATCTATCGGTGGGCAGGATAGCGCCCGAGTACAAGGGTCTCGAGTACAACTTTGGAGAGAAGCTCGCCATGAAGGCCCTGTCGGAGATCCTCGGGATAGACGAGCACAGCGTTGAAGAGAGGGTTGTAGAGCTGGGGGACCTGGGGGACGCGGGACAGAAACTCTACGAGGAGAAAGGCTTTCAGCCAAAGGAAAGGTTAAGTGTAAAGGAGGTTTACGAGACCCTCTTAGAGATAGCGAAGACCTCCGGAGTTGGGGCCCTCAAGAGGAAGTCAGAGCTCTTCAAGAAGCTCCTTTCAAAGGCTACTCCCCTGGAGGTCAAGTACCTCCTGAGGACTATAACGGAGAAGCTGAGGCTCGGGATAGGGGACAATACGGTGATGGACGCCCTCGCCGTAGCCTTTACGGGCGATCAGAAAAACAGGGTTCACATAGAGCGGGCTTACAACCTTTCCTCGGACCTCGGATACGTCGCTAAAGTTCTCGTGGAAAAGGGTCTGGAGGGTATCAAGGCAGTAAAGATAGAGGTGGGAAGACCGGTAAGACCTATGCTCGCCGAGAGGATGGCTATACCTTCCCTCATACTCAAGAAGCTGGGGGGGAAGTGCGGGGCCGAGTACAAATACGACGGTGAGAGGATACAGGCCCACAGGAAGGGGGACGAGTTCTGGCTATATTCGAGAAGGCTTGAAAACATAACCCACCAGTTCCCTGACCTGATAGAGTTTTTAAAGGAGTCCATACCCCACGACTTCATCGTAGAGCTCGAGTGCGTGGTGATAGATCCCGCGAGCGGTCAGATACAGCCCTTCCAGGTTCTCATGAACAGGAAGGTGAAGTACGTAAGTCGCTACCATATCCTCAAGTATCCGGTTGCCGGCTTCCTATTCGATATACTCTACCTAGACGGGGAAGACCTCACCCTTAAGCCCTACCCTAAGAGGAGGGAGACTTTAGAGAAGATAGTAAAGATCACCGACAGGGTAAACCTTGCAACCAGGAAGATCGTGGACAACGTCGAGGATCTGGAAGCATTCTTCCATCAGGCTATCGAGAATGGATGCGAGGGTCTGGTATGCAAATCCCTTGCTGAGAACTCCATATACGAGGCGGGAAAGAGGGGCTTTTTATGGATCAAGTACAAGAGGGACTATAAGTCCCATCTGGCGGATACCCTCGACCTTGTTGTGGTGGGAGCCTTTTACGGAAAGGGGCAGAGAACGGGGTACTTCGGCTCCCTGCTTATGGCATGCTACGACCCAGAGACCGATCAGTTCAAGACGGTATGCAAGGTGGGAACTGGTTTTACCGAGGACGACTTCAAGAAACTCGACGAGATACTCAAGGATCACAGGATAGACCACAAGCATCCGAGGGTAAACTCCATACTCTCGGCGGACGTATGGTTCGAACCCTTCTTAGTTCTCGAGATAACGGGGGCTGAGCTCACCTACAGCCCGGTCCACACCTGTGCCTGGGACAAGGTTAAGCCGGGGAGGGGTCTGGGGCTGAGGTTCCCGAGGTTCACCGGAAGGTACAGGTTCGACAAGAGACCCGAGGACGCGACCACCGAGAAGGAGATAGTGGAGATGTTCCTCCAGCAGAGACAGTACAAAGCCTACTGAGTTATCTCCTCTATGGGCTTTCCACTCGCCTCAACCCCGAAGATGCCCCAAACAACGTAGGCCAAGAACCCTAGCATCCAGAGACCAAAGAGACCGTATATCCCGTACTCGTAGCCAAAGCTGGACAGTGCGGTGAGTGCAGGAGGGGCCAGCGTTCCCCCTATCCTCCCGATTATGGAGATCAGGCCTATAGCGGTAGCCCTTACGTGGGAGGGGAATATCTCCATGGCACTCACGTAGGCTACGCTCGCAAAAGAGAAGGCGACGAACGAGTATATTGCGAAGGCAACGTAGAAGTTTTCCAGATGAAGGAGTGCCAGCGTGGCGAGAGCGGATAGTAAGGAGATGCCTATCCCGGTAGCCTTCCTTCCGAGTATATCCGAGAATATGGCAACCACCACGCCCCCGAAGAAGCCCCCTACACTACCTATAAGGAAGAGGTTCGGGATCTCATCGGAGGGTACACCCATGGCCGGGGCAAGGCTTATAGGTATGAGGGCTACAAGTCCGTAGTAGGTGGTTAGTATGGTGAAGCTGAGCGTGCTCGAGAAGAGGAACCTCCATCTGTAGTCCCTCAGAATGTAAAGAATGCCTTCCAGCAACCCCCCTTCGAAGACGGGAACCCTCACCTTCACAGCAGAATTCACTCCTCCAGCTCTCTTTTCAAGATCGGCGACTATCTCCTCCGCCCTCTCCACCGAGCCTTTGGAGAGGAGCCAGCGGGGTGATTCCGGAACGCTCCTGCGGACGAAGGCTACCAGCAGAGCTATAACACCTCCCAGGAAGAAGGCGAGCCTCCAAGCTATATCCCCGCTGAAGTTCTCCAGGAGGAGTATGGCCACCCCGGAGGCGAGGACGCTCCCCACGTTCCAAGAAGCCACCACAAAACCGTCCACCTTGCCCCTGTGTCTTGCAGGTATGAACTCGTCTATGGCGGAGTGTATGGCCGCGAACTCTCCCCCTCTACCGGCCCCCGCCAGAAGCCTA
>JALWEK010000026.1 GCA_027014185.1 Aquificaceae bacterium | reverse complement strand
CTCCTTCCTCGCCATGAAGATCTCCTTCATAAACATGGTCGCCGACCTGTGTGAGAAAACCGGAGCGGACGTGGAGCTCGTAGCGGAGGGCATGGGCTACGACAAGAGGATAGGGAGAGAGTTCCTGCGGGCCGGTATAGGCTACGGTGGGTCCTGTTTTCCGAAGGACGTTAAGGCCTTTATAAAGATAGCGGAGGACAGGGGTGTGGACTTCAGCCTCCTCAAGGAGGTCGAGAGGATAAACTCAAAGAGGGTAGAGAAGTTCATAGAGAAGGTGAAGAACGCCGTATGGACCCTCAAAGACAAGAAGGTGGCCGTATGGGGTCTCGCCTTCAAACCCAACACCGACGATATAAGGGAGGCTCCCTCCCTCAGGATAGTTCCCGAGCTTGTGAAGGAGGGTGCGAAGGTCAGGGCTTACGACCCAAAGGCGATGGAAAACTTCAAGAGGGTCTTTGTAGAAGGTGAGGATCTCATCTACGTTGGCGACAAGTACGAGGCTGTCGAGGACGCAGAGGTGCTTCTCATACTCACAGAGTGGGATGAGTTTGCCAAAGCGGATATGGAGAAGGTGAAGGAGCTCATGGCCCTACCGATAGTTGTCGATGGTAGAAACGTCTTCGACCCGCGGCGTATGGAAGAAATCGGGTTTGAGTACTACTCTATAGGCAGGCCTTAAGGATCTCCGGATGGTACTTGGCCTTCCTCTCGAACCAGCTCTCCAAATCCTTAAGATCATACTCGCCGTCCTTTGAGAAGGTCTGCTCGAACTCCTCAAAGCCCATCCCCTCCAGTATAGCGAGTATGTAAAATCTGACCCCGGGCTCGTCGGTCGGGTTCATACGGTAAACCTCCTTCAGAACCTCAAGGGCCCTCTCGATCTCCCCTATCTCCCACAGGAAGGTCCCCCAGCCGATCAGGGCCTTTATTATGTGCCTGTTGGTCGGATGCTTCCACTCCAACCTCTCAGGCAGCTTTCCGTCTTGACTCAAGAGCTCTAAAGCTCTCCGGTAGCCCTCTTCGAGGATCTCCTCAGCTTCCCTGAGTCTTCCCTCCATCTCGTAGATCTCGTTTAGAAGTATGTAGGGTTCAAGGAAGTAAGGATCCTTCTCTATGAGCTCCCTGAGCTTTCTCTTCAGATCCTCTATCTTCCCCTCTTCGAGGAGCTTCTTCGCCTCCTCGAACTCCCTTGCTGCTTCCCTTTCCCTATCAACGAACTCGCTCATGGTATGCATTTTAATCCCTCACGAGGTTAAAACCTTCCGCTTCTTTCAGCGCCTTTCTGAACTCTTCCCGAGTGATCCTTCTGGCGAGCTCTGGATAATCCTTCGCCTTGTAGAAAGGAAAGTACTGATCCATCACGTTCACCGCCAGTCCGGGGTCTATGCTCCTGAGGAAATTCATCACCTCTACGGTAGTGGATATGTCGTTTGGGAGAACCAGATGCCTGATTATAAGTCCCCTCACCGCTATCCCCTTATCGTCCACCTTGAGGTTCCCCACCTGCCTGTACATTTCCCTTATCGCCTCCTTCGCGTGGGTAGGGTAGTCCTTCACCTTCGAATACCTCCTCCCGAACTCCCTGCTCAGATACTTAAGATCCGCAAGGTATATATCAACCACTCCGTCCATGAGCTTCAAAGACCCAATCGAGTCGAAGGAGGAGGTGTTGTAAACGAGGGGTATTCTGAGTCCCTTTTGAACGGCCACGTAGAGGGCCTCGAGTATCTGTGGGACCACATGGGAGGGAGAGACAAGGTTTATGTTATGAACTCCCATACCTTGTAGCTCGAGCATCATGTCCGCGAGTTCCCCGGGACTCACTTCCCTGCCTTCCCCAAGATGACTGACCTCGTAGTTCTGGCAGTAAACGCACCTCATGTTGCAGTAGGAGAAGAATATGGTTCCGCTTCCTCTGAAACCTCTTATTGGAAACTCCTCCCCGTGATGGGGGAAGTAGCTGGAGACTACAGCGTTCCTTCCCGTCCTGCAGTATCCGAGTTCGTTTTCGAGCCTGTTCACCTCACATCTGTGGGGGCATACCCTGCACGAGAGTAGCATCTCCTTAGCCTTCTCCACCCTATCTTTGAGCTCACCGCTTTCGTAGAGGTTCAGGTAGGACGGGTACATCATAGTTATGAATCTATGGAGGTTTCAGAGACTTTTTATGAGTTCCTCCACCCTTCTCCCTATCTCGTCCCTCACCCATCTGAAAGCCCATATGCCCCTTCCCGCTGGATCGGGTATGGCCCAGTGCACCATCTTGGCTCCCGGAACCGATGGACATTCGTTCCTTGCAGAGTCGCAGAGGGTTACCACGAGATCAAGTTCTTCCAAGGGTATTTCCTCTAGGCTCTTGGATCTCTGATTCGATATATCTATCCCCAGCTCCTCCATAACAACAACGGCGAGCCTGTGAACGTAACCGGCCGGCCTGGAGCCTGCGGAATAGACCTCTACTTTCCTACCGAGTTTGCCCGCATAGTGTCTGGCAAAACCTTCGGCCATCTGGCTTCTGATGGAGTTTCCGGTGCATACGAAGGCGAGCTTCACGGAAAATATTCTACATGAGGGTTCAGTTTTTAAGATCAACCGTAAAGGACTTCCCTCCCCCAGACAGACCTGAGGTGGTCTTCGTTGGAAGGTCCAACGTGGGAAAGTCTTCCCTGATAAACATGATCACCGGAAAGAACGTGGCGAGGGTGAGTAAGGAGCCTGGCAGGACGAGGATGATCAACTACTTCCTCCTCGACGATAGCGTTTACCTTGTGGATGTTCCGGGGTACGGATTCGCAAAGGTTCCGAAGGAGGAGCAGGATAGGTGGAGGAGGATGATGGAGAACTACTTCAGAGAAAGGAAGGATAACATAAGGATGGTCTTCCTCCTGATAGACTCCGTTGTTGGGATCCAGCCCCTCGACGAGAGGATGATAGAGTGGCTCGAGTACCTGGGGATCCCCTACACGGTGGTTCTCACTAAAACCGACAAGGCTAAGCAGAGGGAGATCTCGCGGACGCTGAAACAGGTTAGAAACTACGTGGGAGATCAGGCTATTGTAATGAGCTCGGCCAAGGAGGGTAAGGGAAAGAAGGAGATACTCTCGAGGATATTCAGCATATAATGTAAAATACCTATTTTCCCAGGAGGAACGCTGTTGGCTAAAGTTAAGGGGCTCAGGTGCAGGGAATGTGGAAGGGATTACCCGGTGGAGCCTATCCACGTCTGTGAGTTCTGCTTCGGACCTCTGGAGGTCGTTTACGACTACGAGGAGATAAGGAAGAACATCTCAAGGGAGAAGATAGAGAGTGGCCCCAAGAGCCTGTGGAGGTACGCCGATCTACTACCTGTAGAGAATCCCACCGTCGGACTGACAGCGGGTTTCACACCCCTCAAGAAGGCGGAAAAGCTCGGGGAAGCCCTCGGACTGAGGAACCTTTATATAAAAGATGACTCGGTGAACCATCCGACCCTCTCTTTCAAGGACAGGGTGGTTGCGGTAGCAATATCTAAGGCTAAGGAGTTCGGCTTCGACACGGCGGCCTGTGCCTCCACGGGGAACCTGGCCAACTCGGTTGCGGCCCACTGCGCCCAGGCTGGACTAAACTGTTACGTTTTCATACCCGCAAACCTCGAGACCCAGAAGATATTCGGCAGCCTAGTCTTTAACCCTACGGTGGTTGCTGTCGAGGGGACCTACGACGATGTGAACAGGCTCTGCTCCGAGATAGCGAACGATCAGGGCTGGGCCTTCGTGAACATAAACATAAGACCTTACTACGCGGAAGGTTCCAAGACCCTCGCCTTCGAGGTGGTAGAACAGCTCGGATGGAGAGCACCGGACGCGGTCGTAGCTCCCGCCGCATCTGGATCGCTCTACACGAAGATATGGAAGGGCCTCAAAGAGCTGAAGGAGGTCGGCCTTATAGACTCGGTCAGCACGAGGATGTACGGAGCGCAGGCTGAGGGATGCTCCCCCATAGCCCAGGCCTGGAAGGATGGCAGGGACTTCATAAAGCCTGTAAGGCCAAACACCATAGCCAAGTCTATAGCGATAGGGAATCCGGCAGACGGTATATACGCCCTCCAGACCACGAAGGAGAGCGGCGGTGATTGGGAGACCGCAACCGACGAGGAGATAATAGATGGTATGAAGCTCCTCGCCGAGACGGAGGGTATATTCACCGAAACCGCAGGTGGAACAACGATAGCGGTTCTTAAAAAGCTCGTCCAGAAGGGGGCCTTCGACCCCGACGAGACAGTTGTGGCCTATATAACGGGGAACGGTTATAAAACCCTAGAGGTTCTGGACGGGCATCTTTCGGAGCCGGTGAGGATTCAGGCTACTCTAAAAGACTTCAAAGAGAAGGTTCTTGCAAGAGTTTAGGAGGTGAGAAGATGGCCGTTACAGTTAGGGTTCCCACACCCCTGAGGAGACTAACCGACGGGCAGGGTGAGGTGGAGGTAGAGGCAAAGACCGTGAGGGAAGCTATAGAGAAGCTCGAAGAGCAGTACCCTGGCTTTAAGGAGAGGCTCCTCGACGAGAACGGAGAGCTCAGGAGGTTCGTAAACCTCTACCTCAACGACGAGGACATAAGGTTCCTAAAGGGTGCGGATACCGAGCTCAAGGACGGAGACGTGCTTTCGATAGTTCCGGCGATTGCGGGAGGAATATAGAGCTTACTTCTTAGGGTGCTCCGGATACTTCTACTGGGGCTGGAAGGGAAGGTTCTATCCCAAGGATCTGAAACCAAAGGACTGGCTACATTACTACGCTAAGTTCTTCAACACCGTGGAGGTGAACTCCACCTTCTACAACTTCCCAAAAAAGGAGAACCTGCGAAGGTTTTACAGAGAGACCCCGGAAGAGTTCGTGATCTCAGTCAAAGCGAACAGGCTCATAACCCACATGAAGAAGTTCATAGAAACAGAGGAGCTTATCAAAGACTTCTACTCGGTGGTCGAGGAGGGTCTGGGGGAAAAGCTCGGTTGTATCCTCTTTCAACTCCCGCCATCCTTTAAATACTCGGAGGAGAATCTGGAAAGGATCTTAGATCAGCTCGATCCAAGCTTCAGGAACGTGGTCGAGTTTAGGCACGAGAGCTGGTGGAGAGGGGAAGTTTACGAAGAGCTCAGAGAGAGGGGAGTGGCCTTCTGCTCGGTGAGTTCTCCGAAGCTCCCAGAGGAGCTGGTTCAG
>JALWEK010000025.1 GCA_027014185.1 Aquificaceae bacterium | reverse complement strand
GTATATAGATAGCATAATCACAATTATATTAACAATTCAGCGTAATTTCCCGGTACTGGAGAGGTGGTGGAAGTATATTAGTGGTAGGTATGGGTAAGTTGAGGGCTGGGGTGTTCAAGCTTTCCTCCTGCGATGGATGCCAGGCGGCCCTATTCGACCTTCCCCAGCTATGGGATTACCTGGATTTTAAGTACTGGCTCCTTGGGAAGCGGGACAACTCCCTTGAACCTCTCGATATCGCCTTCGTAGAGGGATCCGTATCAACCAGAGAGGAAGAGGAGTTCATTAAGGAGATAAGGGATAGGTCAGATATCCTCGTGACTATAGGGGCGTGCGCTACCTCAGGAGGGATACAGGCTCTCAGAAACTTTGGCAGCCTTGAAGAGTTCGTGAGCATGTATCCTAAGAAGGAGTTCATAAAGGTTCTAGACAGATCTACCCCCGTAAAGGAGCACGTGAAGGCAGATTACGAGATATACGGGTGTCCTATAAACCCTCTCATACTTGAGAACTTAGTTAAGGCCCTCCTTCACAACAGAAGACCTGAGATACCGAGCTATTCCCTGTGTATGGAGTGTAAGCTGAGGGGAAACGTCTGCGTTATGGACGCCTACGGGATACCGTGTCTGGGTCCTGTGGTGAGGGCAGGGTGTGGGGCTCTGTGTCCATCCGTGAAGAGGGGGTGCTACGGGTGCTTCGGTCCGTGCAAGGATCCCAACGTGAGCTCTCTGGTCAGCTGGTTCAGGAATATGGGACTGAGTGAGGAGGAGGTTCGCAGACTGTTTGAAAACGAAAACGCCTACGCCGGGGAGTTCAGGAGTATGCTGGAGGGAGAACTTGGGGGAAGTTAGGGTAGATCCTCTCACTAGGGTTGAGGGCCTCGGACGTGTCCTCGTGTTTACCGAAGGGGAAGAGGTGAGAGATGTTAGACTCGAGATATTCGAACCGCCCAGGTTCTTCGAAAGGCTCCTGGTTGGAAAAAGGCCGGATCAGGTAGTAGATATAGTGGCTAGGGTATGCGGCCTCTGCCCGGTTGCATACCAGATAACGGCTGTAGAGGCCTTCGAGAAGATCTTCGATGTAAAGGTTCCTCCCCACTTGAGGAAGCTGAGGAGGGCGCTCTACTGCGGTGAGTGGATCTCCAGCCACGCGGCCCACATATTCTTCCTCCATCTGCCGGACTTCTTCGACAAGGAGAGCTTCTTAGATCTTGCCAATGTGAGAAGGGATCTCCTAGAAGCCGGTCTAAGGATAAGGAAAGCTGGGAACTCGATAATAGAAACTTTAGGAGGAAGGTCCATACATCCAGTAAACGTTCGTGTGGGAGGTTTTTACAGGCTGCCGTCCGAAAGGGCGTTGGAGGGAGTAATGGAGGATATAGAAGAAGCTTACAGCCTAGCCTGGAATGTACTGGACGAGCTCTTGTCCCTTCCCTATCCTGAGGTTGAGAAGGACAGACCTCTCGTGTCCCTGGGAGAAGTTGATGAGTACCCGATAGTGGAGGGGAGGATAGTTTGCTCGGACGGGACGGAGATAGATAAGGAGGAGTATGAAGGGTGGTTCGAGGAGTACCAGCTTCCCCACTCTACAGCCCTCTACTCGAGGTTGAAGGACGGGAGAAGCTACGAGGTTGGGGCTCTTGCGAGGGTGAGCAACAACTTTGAGAAACTGCCCGAGGAGATCAGGGAGAAGGTAAAGGATCATCTGCCGAGCACCAATCCCTTCAAGAGCATTCTGGCCAGAATGGTCGAGGTCATCTACGCCCTTGGTGAGGCTAAAAAGACGCTGGAGAGAACGGAGCTGGGAGAACCTCACGTGGATTTCCAAGTGAAGGAGGGTGAGGGCATAGGCATAACCGAAGCCCCCAGGGGTATCCTCTTCCACAGGTACAGGGTAAACGGGGAGGGGGTTGTAGAGTTCTCAAAGATAGTTCCACCTACCTCCCAGAACCAGAAGGCTATGGAAGAGGATCTCCTGCTCGGTCTCAGGACCTTAAGGGGTGATCTCAGAAAGAACGCGGAGAAGCTCATCAGAAACTTCGACCCCTGCATATCCTGCGCATCACACTTCATCGAGGTCGTCAGAGCTCCCTCACGCCGAAGATAGACTTTATCCTGGAATAAGGAAAAACCGGGCCGTCTTTACACACGAAGGTGTAACCGAACTGGCAGTGTCCGCACGTTCCCACGGCACACTTCATATGCCTCTCCACGGATAGGAATATCCTGCTTTCCTCGACCCCCATCTCGAGGAACTTCCTAACCGTAAAGTACATCATCACCTCGGGACCACACATCATGCCGACGGTTCTCTGCGGATCCACATCCACGAACTCAAAGAGATCCGTAACGACCCCCACGTGACCTTCCCATGAACCCTCAGGCCTGTCCACAGTAAGAAGTAGATCTATCCCTTCATCCATCCACTCCCCGTACCTCTCCCTGTAAAGGAGACCGGCAGGGTTCTTCGCACCAACGAGAAGATACACCCTGCCGTAATCCTCCCTTCGTCCTATAACGTATTCGACCACAGGTTTTATATCCGCAAGACCGAGGCCCCCGGCAACGAGAACCAGATCGAAACCCCTAAACAGCTCCACAGGGAAGTGACTTCCGTAGGGACCTCTTACGCCTATAATGTTTCCCCCCTTCATCGAAAAGAGGTCTTCGGTTACCTCGCCCACCAGCCTGACTGTATGCTCAACCAGGTCCCTCCTCATCGAGCTTATGGATATGGGAACCTCACCCTGGCCGTAAACATAGAGCATGTTGAACTGGCCGGGTTTGAAGGGAGGAAACTCCTCCACCTCTATAAGGAAGCGCTTTGTGTTCTCGTTCTCTGGAATAACTTCCTTTATGACCCCCTTTCTAAGTAGGAAGGGACTATCCATCGGATAAAAGCCTCTTTACCTCTTCCGTTATATCTATGCCTACCGGACACCAGGTTATACATCTCCCGCACCCCACACAACCCAGCTCACCGAACTGGCCCACCCAGTAAGAGAACTTGTGCAGGAGCCACTGCCTGTATCTGGAGGCAACACTTTTTCTTATAGGGTTGCCGTGGATAGTGGAGAACTCCTCCCTGAAGCAGACATCCCACCTCCTGAACCTCACGGACCCGGATCCATCCAAGGTTATGTCATCTACCACCTCGTAGCAAAAGCAGGTGGGGCACACCATAGCACAGCTCCCGCAGGCCAAGCACCTCCTGGCCACATCCTCCCACACATCGCTCTCCAGCTTTTCCAAGAGCTTTGAGGGGAGATCTCTTGTGTCCACCCTCCTAACCATGGCCGAAAGGGACCTTTCCTCGAGCTCCTTCTCCTCATCGTAATCCCTCTGCTTCGGCTCCCTGCCATCGAGTTCTTCCAGCACATCCTTTCCCTCATCGGTCGTGGCTCTTATCAGAAAGCTATCCCTCAGCTCTGTGATGATAAGATCGGATCCGCCTCTCACGAAAGGCCCAGTCCCGACGGAAGCACAGAAGCAGGTTCTGGCCGGCCTTGTGCAGTTGAAAGCGACTGTAAAAGTCCCTTCCCTTAGACCGGCGTAGTACGGATCCTGGAAGCCCCCTAGAAAGACCTTGTCGAGGATCCTTAAAGAGGCGATGTCGCATCCTCTGATGCCGAAGAAAGCGTACCTTTTTCTTTCGATAGGAACCTCCTGGGAGAGGTCGGGTTTCACCTTCAGCAGATCCGTCTTGGGAGGGTGCAGAAAGTGCTTTAAGGAGTTCGGACCGTGAACGTAACCGAACCACTCCTCGGCTTTCTCAACCCTGTAGTGGCCCCTGTCCTGTTTTTCGGTAACACATCTGGCCACCTGAGAAAAGGAGCCGACCTCTTCGAAGAGTATCACGCCCTCTTTAAGGACCGGAGCGACGACCCTATAACCCCTCTCCAGGAGAAGATCCACAAGCCTGCCCATCTCAGGCTTGGGAACGACCTTCTCCATCTAGACCCTCTCCTCGTACGTCGGTTTCTCGGTCGTGTAGAAGATACCTATAGGTATCATGACATCCTCCCTGTTGTAGTCCCATTCCTTCGCCCTTTCGTAAGCCTCTCTGTAGTTGGTAGGGTCGTGCCCTTCATCCTCTAGCTTGTAAACCTGTTTGTTGTAGAGCTCGTACGTGTTGTAGAAGACAACACACGGCTGGAGAACGTCCACGAAGGAGAAGCCTCTGTGGAGGATCGCCCTCTTTATTATCTCCTTAAGGTGGTCTGTGTATCCCACGTAACCCCTTGCCACGAAGGTCGCTCCCGCTTCTAGCATGAGGGCTATCGGGTTCATAGGATCCTCAGGAGGGCCTTCCGGAGTGGACTTACCTTTGAATACAGACGGGCTCGTCGGTGTGAACTGGCCGGTGGTGAGACTGTAAGCTCTGTTGTTGTGAACTACAACCGTTATGTCGGTGTTCCTCTTCGCCGCGAATATCAGGTGGGATATGCCCTCGGCGTATATGTCCCCGTCCCCGACGAAACAGATCGGGTAGAGCTCAGGGTTGGCGAGCTTTATACCGGTTGCCGTAGCAGGGGCTCTCCCGTGGATGGAGTAGAAGCTGCTTAGGTTTACGTAGTCCACGATCTTACCGTGGCAGCCTATACCTGAGAGCATCACGAACCTTTCCAGGGGTATGGTATCCGAGAGTTCCTCCACAGCCCAGACGAAGGCACTCATGAGACCGAAGTTTCCACATAGACGACACCAGGTTATCTCGGCCCCCGTGTAAAGGCTCCTGGTAGTGGCCATATCAAACCTCCCTCAGCATATCGAGGAGCTCGTCCCTGAAGAACGGCCTCCCGTCAAACTTCTTTACGTTTCTGTGCGATCTTATCCCGTACATGTTGAGTAGCCTCTCGAACTGCCCCGAGGCGGAACACTCCACCGAGACAACGAGCTCCGACCCATCCAGCTCTCTCCCGATCCTCTCCTCCGGGAAAGGTTCTAGGAACAGGGGTCTTACCACTTTGAAGCCTAGCTCCTTCGCCACATCCAGGACCGTCCCCCAGGTGGAACCCCACGTGAGGATAACCTTCTTCGAGCCTTCGTCCCCTCCCACAACGACAGCATCCTCACGGGATAAGACGGACTCTTTCAGGGTTTCACCCTTCCTGAGCCTCTTGCTCTGCATCCTCTCCACGAGGCTCGCCTCCTCAACCGTTATCCCCCTCTCGTCGTGCTCGTAGCTAGTTGCCTTCACCAC
>JALWEK010000024.1 GCA_027014185.1 Aquificaceae bacterium | reverse complement strand
GTTGGTAAGGAGAAGGGGTTCGTAACCTACGACGAGATCAACGAGGTTCTCGAGGAGGACTTCGTGTCCTCGGACAGCTTCGAGGAGCTTATAGACACCCTCGCCAACTTCAACATCCAGGTGGTCGAGAGCGAGGAAGAGTTCCAAGACAAAGAGGCTATGGACGAGCTCGTGGTTTCAACCGAGTCCTTCACCGTGATGGGAAGGGACGGGGACCCTGTCAAGCTTTACCTCAAGGAGATGGGAAAGATACCTCTTCTCACCCGTCAGCAGGAGATCCACTACGCCAAACAGATAGAGATAGGGAGGAAGATAATGAGGAGGGGGCTTCTCAGGAGCTCATTCCTAGTTGAGAAGCTCCTTCAGGACTGGGGGAAGCTCTGCAACGGCAAGCTGAAGATAAGCGACATAATGGACCTGATAGACGAGGATCCCAACAGCGATTGCTACGAGAAGAACTGCGAGAAGCACGAAAGGTTCTTTATGGAGAAGGGCCTCGAGCTTGCGAAAGCCTACAAGGAGCTCTTGGAAGCGAGGGAAAGGTACATAAAGGAGGGGACGCCCGAGACGAAACGCAAGTACCTGTACAAACACGCCCAGATGAACAGGATAGTCCACCAGATGAGGATAAAGTACTCCAAGTACGAGAGGATAGCGGACGAGCTCCTGAAGGTCTATCAGAGGTATATGAGAAAGAAGAGGGACTACGAGTCGAGGAAGAGAAAGCTCCAGGCCATACATCCTGACATCGATGAGCTTATAAACAACTACCTCGGGGACAGGGAGCTCCAGGAGAAGATCAAGAGCGCCGGATACTCTTTCGACAGGTTCAACTCACTGGTGAGCGAGTACGTCTCCCTCAAGCGTGAGGTAGAGAAGCTGAGGAACGAGATAGGGATAATCCCAGAGGAGATAAAGAGGGTCATGGGGATCATAGAGCAGGGGAGGAGGAAGGTCGTAAAGGCCAAGCAGGTCATGATCCAGTCGAACCTAAGGCTCGTGGTCTCCATAGCCAAAAAGTACGTGAATAGAGGACTCCACTTCCTTGACCTCATACAGGAGGGGAACATAGGCCTTATGAAGGCGGTGGACAAGTACGACTACCGTAAAGGCTACAAGTTCTCCACCTACGCTACCTGGTGGATAAGACAGGCGATCACCAGGGCGATAGCGGACCAGGCTAGAACGATAAGGATACCGGTCCACATGATAGAGACTATAAACAGGATAATAAAGGCTTCCAAGAAGCTCTTCCAGGAGCTGGGAAGGGAACCAACCCCTGAAGAGATCGCAAAGCACCTGGGTATGACACCGGACAAGGTGAGGAAGGTCCTCAGGTCCGCCCAGGAGCCCATATCCCTCGAAACCCCCATAGGAGATGACGAGGACACCTTCCTCAAGGACTTCATAGAGGACAAGTCCATCCCCAACCCCGAGGAGTACGTGTCCAGGAAGCTCCTCAGGGAACAGCTCGAGAAGGTTCTCGAGACCCTTTCGGAGAAGGAGAGGGAGATACTCAGGTACCGCTACGGCCTAGTTGATGGGACCGAGTACACCCTCGAGCAGGTGGGCAAGATGTTCAACGTAACGAGGGAGAGGATAAGACAGATAGAGTCCAAGGCGATAAGGAAGCTCAGGCACCCCTCTAGGGCCAAGTACCTGAAAGACTTCGAGCTGTGATGGGATAACATTTCCCCTTCGTTTGCCGGTCCACAAGAACAGGCGGGTAGCTTACCTTGAGGAAGTATAATTAACGGACGCGAAGGGAACAGGTGCTATGTACCTTGACTACGAGAAGAAACTCCTCGAACTGAGGGAGAGGATAGACAATCTGCAGGCCCTCTACAGGATGGGCAACAAAGAGGTGGAAGCGGAGCTCAGATCCCTCCAGAGGGAATTCAGGGAGAGGGCTAGGAAGGTGTATTCGGACCTCTCACCCTGGGACAGGGTCCGCCTGGCGAGACACCCAAAAAGGCCTCACACCTCGGACTACATAAAACTGCTTATAAAGGACTTTGTGGAGCTCCACGGTGATAGGCGCTTCGCCGACGACAAGGCCGTAATCGCAGGGTTCGGGTACTTCAGAAGTCAGCCCGTGTGTGTGATAGGGCACGAGAAGGGGAGAGGAACCCAGGAGAAGATAGAGAGGAACTTCGGTATGCCCCATCCCGAGGGCTACAGGAAGGCCATCAGGGTCATGAAGCTGGCCGAGAGGTTCAGGACGCCGGTCATAACCTTCATCGACACACCAGGAGCCTACCCTGGAATAGGGGCGGAGGAACGGGGGCAGTCGGAGGCTATCGCCGAGAGCATGCTCGTCATGGGCTACCTCAAGGTTCCGACGGTTGCGGTGGTGATAGGCGAAGGTGGTAGCGGCGGTGCCCTCGCGCTCGGGGTGGCAGACAGGGTCTGTATAATGGAGAACGCCTACTACTCCGTTATATCCCCGGAAGGCTGTGCGGCTATCCTCTGGAAGGAGCAGGAGAAGGTAAAGGAAGCTGCCAAGGCGCTAAAGCTCACGGCCCAGGATCTGTACAAGCTGGGGGTGGTGGACTGCATAATCCCAGAGCCCTTTGGAGCGGCCCACTGGGACCACAGGAGGAGTGCGTGGCTACTGGGTTATCACCTGAAGAGATGCCTGGAAGAGCTGTGCAAGTTGAGCGTTGAAGAACTTTTGAAGGCTAGATTGGAAAAGTTCAAAGGTATGGGAGCTTACGTGGAGGGCTGAGCCTTCCTCCTGCAGTCTGGGCAGAGGCCGTATATGTTTACCGAGTAGCCCGCGGTTTCGAAGCCTTCGAGCTCCTTCGGGATCTCTATATCCTCGTCCATGTAGATGTCCCTTATAGCACCGCAGCTCATGCATATAAGGTGATGGTGCTCGTCCATGTTGGCGTCGTACCTTGCGGAGCTTCCCCAGTAGCAGACCTTTTTAGCGAGCCCCATCTGTTCCAGGGTCTCAACAGTCCTGTAAACGGTTGCGAGGGACACGAAGGGATACCTCTTCTTAACCTCCTCGTATATCTCCTCAACGGTAGGATGGTTGGGGGAGTTGAGTAATATCTCGTAAACAGCGACCCTCTGGGGCGTAATTTTGAGCCCCGCCTGCCTGCACTTCTCTATAAAGCCTTCCAGCATACTCTCCTTGAGCTCCATGGCTATTAATATAACAGGTCAAGATTATTTTTCAATAATCCTTTTCAGCTAGTATTAAATATATAGTCGTAGCTCTCTCTGGGTCTTATCAGCCTGTAGGAGCCTCTCTCCACGATCACCTCGGCAGGCCTCGGCCTCACGTTGTAGTGGGAAGCCATGGAAAAACCATAGGCACCCGCCGAAAGAACGGCTATGTAGTCTCCCCTCTCGAGCCACTCGATCCTTCTATCCTTTGCCAAGAAGTCTCCAGTCTCGCATATGGGACCCACTATGTCCGCTATGATGTGATCCCTCCCTCTGCTCTCGACGGGAACAACGTGGTGGTAAGCGTCGTATATCGCCGGCCTGACGAGATCGTTCATACCGGCGTCCACTATGATAAAGTGCTTGATCTCCTTGTCCTTTAGGAACTGAACCTGGGCTATTAAAAGACCGGCGTTGCCGGTGATGGACCTTCCGGGCTCCAGTATGAGCTGGGCATCCACTCCTTCGAGGAGGGGGAGGACTTCCCTCGCCAGGTCCTCAGGAGTAGGCTCCCGGTCCTCGGGCCTGTACTTTATACCGAGACCCCCACCTATGTCCAGGTACCTGATCTCAAAACCTTCCTCCGTGAGCTCTCTGTACAGATCAACTACCTTCTGGACAGCCTCCCTGTAGGGCGATACGTCGAGTAGCTGAGAGCCTATGTGACAGTGTATTCCAACAACCTCCAGGTTCTTGAGCTCCCTAGCGAGCCTGTACTCCTCCCTGGCGGTTTCGAAATCAACCCCGAACTTGCTCTTCTTCATGCCCGTGGATATGTAGGGATGGGTCTTCGGGTCCACATCCGGGTTCACCCTTATAGCTATCCTCGCCTTCTTACCGAGCTTTCCCGCTATCTCGTCCAGAACGTAGAGCTCATCCCTGGACTCCACGTTGAACATGAGGATCTCTTTCTCTATCGCCAGCTCGAGCTCCGGAACTGTCTTCCCAACGCCCGCATAAACTATCTTCGAAGGATCTATCCCCCCCCTGAGCGCGGCCAGGAGCTCCCCACCGGAGACTATGTCCGCTCCGGCGCCCTCCTCGCCGGCAACCCTCACTACCTCCGGATTGAAGTTAGCCTTTACCGCGTAACAAACCAGTGCACCGGGAAAGGCCTCCCTGTAGGCCCTTATCCTGTCCCTTATGTAGGAAGCGCTGTAAACGTACAGAGGTGTCCCCAGCTCCTGCGCGAGCTCCTTGAGGGGAACACCCTCCAAGAGTATCTGGTTATCCTTCACCTCTATGTAGGGGTTGAACTCCTTTAGAAGCTCGGCCTGCAGACTATCCATGTGAACCTCCTTCGTGTAGGGAGAAATATTTTAAGGTAAGAGCCATGTCCTGTGAGCTCGAAGGTTTGGGACTTCGCCGTTGGAGTGCAGCCATGTTCATCCTTTACATCCTTCCAGTGCGAGCACTCAGCCACACACTTCTTCCCTCACTGGCACTAGGCCTGATCATGTCCAGGAGTTCCCCGAACACTGTGGTCAGCGCGAGTCTCTTCCTCCTGTTCTCCACAGCGGGCTTCCTATTCTTTAACCATCTCCACAGGCACTATTACGGCCTCGGTGTTCTAGAACTTGCAGGTATCATGCTAAAAGGCGTTCGCTCGTCCCTTTCGAGGTTACACCTCGAGGGTAGCCGTCTGGTGCAGGAAGGCCCATCTGGCAGGAAGGAGGTTGAGTTGAGGGGAGGCAAACTCCTGTGGTTCTGGACCGTCTCACCTGTCCTTCTATTCCTAGGCAAGGGATCCAGCAAAAATGAGGGTATAGTGCTCCTAAAGGCTGGTTTCAGAAGGAGTGAGTTTGAGAGTTTCCTCTCCTGCGTAGCCAGGGAGTTCGGGATACCCTAAGACAGAATAAAACTCGAGTACTTCAGGGACTTTATACTCTCTGGTTTCAGATACAGGAAGGAGATAAAGCTCCCCTGAGGATTGAGCCTGTTTAAAAAATATAGACACAAAGGGGGAGAAGGAGTAAAAAAGAAGAATGAGGACGAAGAACAACAAGGAGCTGATAAAACTCATTTTAG
>JALWEK010000023.1 GCA_027014185.1 Aquificaceae bacterium | reverse complement strand
GGCCGAAGACCACTCTCGTAGGCTGGGCTTCCCGGAGCTACGCCAACTACCAGCACACCCTCCACACCGAGTCTCGCCTTCTCCTTTTGAGTAAGGTCCCTCAGGGACAAGCCTAAGTCTCCACCCTCGTAGGATTTGGGTTTTCCAGATATCTTTTCGGGAAGCTCTCCCACCTTCACCTTAATTTCTTTCTCCTTGCCCTCCCTTATTATGGTCAAGGTCACCTCAGTTCCCGGCTTGGTCTTCATTATGGAGAGCTGAAGATCCCTCACGTCCTCCAACTTCCTGCCGTTCAGAGCTATTATTATGTCCCCCACCTTCAGACCGGCTTTGTCCGCCGGGCTGCCCTTCATGACCTGGGCAACGAGTATCCCCTCCTTAACTCCTATCGCCTCGGCTATGTCGGGTGTGATCTCCTGTATTACCACGCCGAGCCAGCCCCTGACCACCTTTCCGTGCTCGAGTATCTGCTCCATAACCCACCTGGCGAGGTTGATCGGTATAGCGAACCCAAGACCCTGACCGGAGGCAACTATGGCCGTGTTTATCCCTATAACCTCGCCGTGGATGTTTATGAGAGGTCCTCCGGAGTTCCCGGGATTTATGGCCGCATCCGTCTGTATGTAGCTCTCGTACTGGGTTATACCTATGCTCCTCCTTAAGGCCGATACAACACCGACGGTAACGGTCCTCTCAAGGCCGTAGGGGTTCCCTATCGCTATAGCCAGCTGCCCTACCCTTACCTTATCCGAGTCCCCCAGCTTTGCTATCCTGCTTTCTATATCGTCTATACCTTCAGCATCCACCTCTATAACCGCTATATCCGTCTTCGGGTCCGTGCCTACAATCCTCGCCCTCTTCTCGGTATGCCTGTCGAGCCTCACCGTAACCCTCTTGGCCCCCTCGACCACGTGGTTGTTGGTGAGTATGTAGATCTTTCCCTTCTCGTACTTGACTATCACGCCAGAGCCGAGGGACCTCCTCTCCTGTCTGAAAGGCTCTATCGGAAACCTGAAGGGAAGGTCGAAGTCCTCGAAGGGATTGAACTCAACCTCCTGGACGGCGAATATGGTCACCACCGAAGGTGAGACCTTATCCACTACCTTGGTGAGCTCCCTCTCGAAGCTCTCGAGTATCCCTCCGCTGTTTATCTGAGCTCTCTCCTCCTTGGGGGTTTGAGCCTTGCATCCGACCACGAGGGAGATCACGAGCAAGAAAAGTAGAGCCATGGCTCTCATTATCTTCCTCCTCATACCAGCCTCGCATACAAAAATAGCATACGGAAGGAGGGCCTCTCTATCGAGTTTATCAGATTTTCCACACTCCTTCTACTCAGCACCTTACGTCTTCTCGGGTTCAGGGAGCTCCCCGTGTGATGGAAGAACCTCACCAGATCCCACCCAAAGAATGGTATGGGAACCTCCCTCACGTAGCTCTCAAGAAGGTATCCTTCGAAGTGCTCCAGAACCTCATCCTCTCTGGGGAACGGGAAGCCAAGACCCTCGAGGCTTCCTTCCACCGGCAGGGAGATACCCACACCCAGCCTCGCCACCCTGATCAGCTCGGGAACGCTTCTGCCGAGATCCGTCCAGTGGAGGGAGAAGTTGCTCAGAATGTAGTCGAAGCTCCGATCCTTGAAAGGCAAACTCTCGGCGTCTCCCATCACGGCATCGCCGAAACGTGAAGCGTACCTCTGG
>JALWEK010000022.1 GCA_027014185.1 Aquificaceae bacterium | reverse complement strand
AGCCTCCGATCAGCCCATATACGAGGTGGGAGAGGTCGTTTACCCGAACGTGATAATGATCTATCACCCCCAGGTCATAACCCATGGCAAATCCTACACGATGCCCTTCTACACGGGCCTCAAGCCTAACGGTATGATACTGATAAATTCGGACGCCGACATAATACCTGAAGAGGACAAGAAGGTTCTCGAGGAGCTGAACGCGAGGATATACATGATACCGGCAACCCAGATAGCCAGGGACATAGCGGGAACGGAGCTCGCCACTAACATGGCTATGGTCGGTCTCTTCTTCGGCATAACGAAGCTGGTAAACCTCGAACACATAGAGAAGGCCCTTGTGGAGAGGTTCTTGGGAGGTAGCTTCGTAGCCTCCGGAGGAACCACAGCCCTGGACTCCGCAATAGAGAAGAAGTTTAAGAAAAAGCAAGAGCTCCTGGCGAAGAACATGGAGGTCATAAAGTACACGATAAAGATGGCAGAAGAGAACGGATGGGTGGAGGAGGAAGAGGAGAAAGTAGCTACCTGAGGAGGTTGTAGATGTATTTTGTAGCGGAGGTAAACGAGAAGGAGTGCGCCAAGTACAACTGTAAACAGTGTGTCCTGTTCTGTCCAGAGCCGAACTGTCTAAACTACAAGGAGAGCGATCACACCGCCTGGGTCTGGGCCGATAGGTGCAAGGGCTGCGAGATCTGTGTTTACGTCTGCTCCGATCTGCTCAAGAGACACTGCATCGAGATGGTAATGGTTAAAACAGGAGACTAATACCTACCCGCCGTTAGGCGGGTCCTTTTCCTTTACAAAACAATGCGCTTTAGTCTAACATATTAACCAGATTTCACCGGAGGTACAGTATGGAAAAGGAACTCAAGGAGAAACTCGAGAAGCTGGCCGAGGAGCTGAAGGATGTTATGGTAAACCCGGACATAGACATAGAGATATGCTTTAAAGATATCGAGGTCGGAGACAGCTGCGATCTAAATAAAAAATTTCCCTACGTTAAGGTAAGGTACATAACCGAAGAGCACGACGTTCACGAAAAGGATATAGAGATAGCGGAGGATAACTGGAACAAAAGTGTAGAGGAACTTAAAGAGTATATAACCTTCATGATCGAACAGTTCATGGAAGAGATAGACAGCGTGGAGTACGGCGGGGAGTAAACACAAACCTAAAAGAAGCAGAAGCAAGCCCCGGTAAAGCGGGAAGGTCCTAGCATGGAGCAGTTTATCTTTACGGTCCCCCTTCTCAGCTTCGTGTCCGCTCTCTTCGTGGCCCTGATAAAGGACGATAAGGTATTCCCAAAACTGAGCACATACATAACCTTTGTGGCTTTTCTGCTGAGCCTAGCTGCCCTCATGATGGGTGACAGGACATCTGTACTGGGCGGCCTCCTTGAGCTGTACGGGGACAACCTGGGGTTGCTGCTCTCAACCTACATACTGCTGGTGAGTTTGGTGGTTCACAAGTTCTCCGAGAGGTACATGGCCGACGAGGAAGGGTATAGAAGGTTCTACATACTGCTAGACTTGATGACCGGTGTTCTCGTGCTGCTCGTTCTGTCGGCGAACCTTCTAACCCTACTGGTCGCCTGGCACCTCATGGGGCTTCTGCTTTACCTGCTCCTCAACCAAAATCACAGAAGGCCCCAGGCCCTCAGGTATGCAAACCTTACCTTCTTCACCCACAGGCTCGCGGACGTACCACTGTTTGTGGCCGTAGTCCTGTTATACAGGGAGTTCGGGACTTTAAGCCTGCCCGAGATAAGCGAGAAGGTGCTCCACACTGACTCTGGGATACTCCCCGTAGTCACGCTACTTATAACCCTGAGTGCTATGCTCAAGTCTGCCCAGTTCCTCTTCCACCACTGGATAGTTTACTCTATGGAAGGTCCCACCCCGGTGTCGGCCCTGATGCACGCCGGCATAGTGAACGCCGGAGCTTTTCTCGTAAACAGGTTCGCCCCTCTCTACGTTCACGACAAGCTGGGCCTAACCCTGGCCTTCATAGCCGGGTCGGTGACCGCGATAGTAGGATCTGTTCTGATGCTCCTTCAGACGGACATAAAGAAATCTCTCGGGTATTCCACCGTGGGCCAGATGGGATACATGGTGATGGAGCTGGGTGTTGGTGCCCTCGCCCTGGCGGTTTACCACATGATGGCACACGGTATATTCAAGGCTACTCTATTCCTCTACTCCGGAAGTGTGATACACTCCGCCAGGCACGACCCCAACATACCGGAGGACGAAGTTTACAGGACGCTGACGAGAAAGGAAGAGGTGGTAAAGAAAGTCCCCTGGTTTCTGTACGGGATAATAACGGTGGCGGTTCCCCTTCTGATAGTCTTCTTCACCCACTACATCTTCGAGGAGAGGATCCTAGAATACAAGACTTCTTTGATAATCCTCTTCTTCGGGTGGGTTACTGCGGCCCAGGTCCTGGTGAGCGTGTTTAGACTCGGCAGGGAGAAGCCGATCCTGACAGCCTTTCTCGCCATACTCTCCCTACTGGTTGTAATGACCGGATACGTCCTGATAGGACACAGCCTTCAGAGCTTTCTCTACAATGAGATCCTGGTTGAAAGGATATACGAGGTGGCCTTCACCTCCTGGTGGGTGTTCCTCGCAGAGGTCCTCTTTATGGGGGCGGTTGTGCTTATAGGATGGATCTTCATATACTACGCGAGCAAGGAGAAGTTCCTCCCGGTTTACCTGAACCTCTATACCCACTTCTCGAGGGAGCTTTACATCCACGACGTGTACGATCTCGTTAAGGGCTGGATTCTGAGATTCATCTCCTGGGTATCTAGAAAGACCGCAATACCTGCGGGAGCTTTGGTGTTCGGAGGCTTTGCTCTGGGAGACCTTGAATCCAGAACCCTACTGCTACCGTTCTTGGCCCTGTTCCTGCCTCTCTTCCCTCTGAGCCTGCTGACCTCGAAGCTGGTTGATAGGTTGGGTAGCGTAGCTATAGCTCTGTTTCCTATCGTGGGCGTTGTGTTACTACGCTCCTACGAACCCGACGCCTGGGTTCGGTATCTTGCACTTTTCACACTCCTCTTTCACTCCCTGCGCATCCTCTCGGTGAGAAACATCCGTGCGGGGGCTTCCGAGCTCTACTCAGCGCTCCTTGGACTCACCTACCTGTCCGAAAAGGCCGCCCTTCTGGCAGTCCTCCCCCTGGCACTCATATTACTGTCCAGTTACCTGAGAAAGACCATCCTTACCGACGAGATCCACTACACGAAGGGGCTCATGATAAAAACACCCTTGCTATCGACCGTTCTCGTGCTCATTCTAGTTCTCTCCTACACCCTGCCTCTGTTTCTCTACGAGCTTCCTAAAAGCCCGTTGGATCTGGTTCTCTTCACTCTCGGGTGGTTCTTCCTGGGCCTTTCCACGCTAACCAACCTTGGCAGGGTCCTGTGGGGCGAGCCCAGAAAGGATACGGTTTACAGAGACCTATGGAGGAGAGGATAGATGGATCTCGGAAGGAAGCTCTGGATAAGGTCTCTCGTGAATGTCTGTGCTGAACCCGTTCCATTCTTCTGGCCCATGAGGGCCTTCGTCCACCACAACCCTCTCCACGAGCTCGAGGAGATGGAGTTCGAAGAGGCGGTGAGGCTAGGAGAGAGACTCTTCAGGGGGAGAGGTTTTCTCGACAGAGCAGATTACCAGTATCTGATGGAGAGGGGAAAGATCGATGAGGGGAAGCTCAAGGAGAGGATAGAGGAGTTCCTCAATCAGGAGAGGATAGATGGTATAGAGCTCCCCTTGGTGGATCTCATCTTCGAGCTAATGAAGGATAAAAGGATCCTAAGGCCGAAGGAGAACAAGATAGATGGAAACATCCAGGACGGGCTGGTCTCAAGGTTTGCGGAGAAATTCAGAGAAAACCCAAAGGATGAGGTGGAGAGCTTCCTGAGATCCGTAGGGAGCGGGAGAACCTTGTACGAGGCGATCGATGATATGAGCGACCTGAACCTGGGTGAGGTTGTGGACGATCTGGTCGTGAAGAGCGTAATGGGTTTTCTGGACGAGGGGCAGGCCGCCATAAGTATGCCCCACAGGGAGGAGGGGCTCTTCAGGTCCTGGAAAAAGCTGGCCAGGCACAACATAAGGTTCCTCCTCAGGGCAGGCCTTGACTTCTGGAGGAGGGTCCAGGAATTCGAAGAGCCCGAGGAGGCGATAGAGGGCGTGCTCAGAGATCTTAAGATTCCCAAGGATCTCTGGGAGGGATACATAACCAGGGAGCTGGCCCGCATGAAGGGGGTGGTGGGTTTCATCCGCTGGAGACATAGCAACAGAGACTACTTCTGGCAGAGGACATACCCCGCGGATGTGGTGGACTACACGGCCATAAGGCTCCTCGTCTCACGCTCCGTCCTAAAGGCAAGGACAAAGAGGCTTCCCTTCGGGGGAGATTACGAGTCCCTTAAAGAATACCTGACGGAGAACTGGGCTAGGGCATATCTTCTTATAGAGTACTACGGTGGGAGAGCCCTCCCCTCATACGCCCACAGAATCCCAGAGTTCTTCGACAGGCCGGATGAGGTTCTGGAGAGGTACGTTGAGGAGAAGGCACGCTGGAGGGCAAGGTCGAGGCTCACGTTCCTCAAGGAGTGGCTATCGCTAAAAGACATAGACATAACCTCCTTGGATGAGAACCAGATCGAGGGCCTGCTCGATCTTTGGGACAAGCTGGAAAAAAGAGAAGGCGTTGTATGGCTCAAGGCCATGGAAGATACCCTTATAGAGGGCCTCATCTCAGGCGTAAGGCTCTCTGAGGATACCAAGGAATGCACGGCTCAGGCTCTCTTCTGCATAGATGTAAGGTCGGAAAGGTACAGGAGGAACCTGGAGAAGGTTGGAAACTACGAAACCTACGGCATAGCGGGGTTCTTCGGCGTTCCGATGGCGTTCGTGGAGCTCCACAAGGGACACGAAGAGTTCCTCTGCCCTGTGATAATAAGGCCGAGGAACGTGGTCCTCGAGATACCTGTAAAGAGGGTTGGGTCCCACAGGAAAGGAGTCTTTGAAGAGGTTCTCCACGATCTGAAGGAGAACGTTTTGACCCCTTACGTAACCGTGGAGGCGATAGGCTTCCTCTTCGGGTTCGACTTCATAGGAAAGACCTTCTTCCCCTCACCGTACACCAGGGCTAGGGAAAACCTCCTGGGTAGAGGGCCCAAGACCCAGCTACTCATGGACAAGCTGAGCCAAGAAGAGATAGAAACCATTACCAGATCGGTCTTTACAAGGATTATCAGACTCGCCTTGGAGAGGGAGCTGGGCATAAGGAACGTAGATGACGAGGTCGTTTCCGAGATCTTTGAGAGTGTGAGGGAGGGAAGGGGAGAATCCAGAGCGCTCGAAGGGCTCGGAATCAGAAGAGAGGAGCAGGAGGCTTTCTTCAGGAAACTGGAAGAGGACTACAGGGTTGATAGAGGTTACGTGGAGGTCGTTAGAGAAAGATTGAAACAGGTAGGGTTCACTACCGAGGAGAAGGCTATTCTGGTTGCCAACGCCCTTAAGTCCATAGGACTTACACGTTTTGCCCCTGTCGTTTTGGTCTTAGGCCACGGTAGCAGGTCCGAGAACAACCCCTACGAGTCCGCCTTAGACTGCGGTGCGTGTGGAGGGGCCTCCGGGATACACAACGCAAGGGCCTTCTGCAGGATGGCCAACGACCCGAAGGTTAGAGAGCTTTTGAAGGTTAGGTACAGCATAGACATACCGGAGTCAACCTTCTTTGTTCCCGGACTTCACAACACAACGACCGACGAGGTGACGCTCTACGATCTCGATCTGGTTCCCCCGAAGCTGCTACCGCTTCTGGAGAAGATAGAGGAGGACCTGAGGAGGGCTACCGAGGCTACAGCTCTTGAAAGGGCAAAGGAGTTGGGGACAGACCCTGAGTACAGTAGGGTGCTAGAAAACGCCTACGACTGGTCCCAGGTGAGACCTGAGTGGGGGCTCTCTGGCAACTACGCCTTCGTCATAGGTAGAAGGGAAACAACCCGCCGCATGAACCTTGAGGGGAAGGTCTTCCTGCACTCTTACGATTACAAGGTGGATAGGAAGGGCTTCCTTCTGGAGAACATACTCTCGGGTCCCCTTGTGGTCGGGCAGTGGATAAATATGGAGCACTACTTCTCGACAACTGACAACGAGGTGTATGGAAGCGGGAGTAAGGTTTACCACAACGTGGCGGGTAGGATAGGCGTTATGACTGGGAACGTGAGCGATCTCAGGACGGGCCTTCCCTCCCAGACTGTCATGAGGAAAGGGAAACCCTTCCACACACCCGTAAGGCTTATAGTCCTTATAGAGGCCCCCTTCGAGTTCGCAAAGGATGTTTTATACAAGGTTCACAAGGTCAGGGAACTTATGCTGAAAGGCTGGATAAACGTCCTCATACTCGATCCAGAGGTAAAAACCTTTTACAGATACAGGGAAGGAAGCTGGAAGGAGGTCGGGAGCTTGAAAGAGGAGGTGAGAGCATGAAGAACCTGAACCTATACCCTATGAAGAAGGTGGAGATAGTGGTGAGAGGGGAGGACCTTTCATTCGTGATCGATCTCCTGGAGAGGGCGGACATATCGGGTTACACGATAGTTCACAACCTATCGGGTAAGGGAAGCCACGGGTTCCACGAAGGACATCTCCTCTTCAACGAGGAGGATACTCTGGCGATGGTTATCTCCGTTATGCCCGAGGAGAAGGCCATGTCTATCCTCGAGGGCCTGACGCCGTTCCTCAATAAGCACTCAGGGGTAGTCTTCGTATCGGATACGATGGTGAGCAGGCTTGAGAAGTTCAAGAAGTGATCTACTAGAGGTTTACAAGATTCTTCTGGAGACTTACGGAGAGCAGAACTGGTGGCCTGTGGACGAGGACTACCATAGGAAGCACGGAACCGATCCGAGGGAGGAGATAGTTATAGGAGCTATCCTCACACAGAACACCAGCTGGAAGAACGTGGAGAAGGCTCTCGAGAACCTTAAAAGAGAGGGACTCCTCAGCTTCAAAGGTATTCTGGAGACCCCCTTGGAGAAGCTTCAGGAACTAATAAGACCTTCAGGATACTACAGGCAGAAGGCAAGAAGACTGAAGATAGTTGCAAAGGAGCTGAGCCCCGTTTCCAAGGTGGAAAGCGTGAGCAGGGAGGATCTTCTCAGGATAGAGGGAATAGGGAGGGAGACGGCGGACGCGATTCTCCTCTATGCAGGAAGCAGGCCCTACTTCGTTATAGACGCTTACACCAAGAGGATAGTTAAGAGAGTCTTCGGGATAGAGGGAAGTTACGAGGAACTGAGGAGCTGGTTCGAAGATAATCTTCCTAAAGACATAAAGATCTACAAGGAGTTCCACGCCCTCCTGGACGAACACGCGAAGCGTTTCTGCAGGAAGGAGCCCATGTGTGAGGGATGTCCCCTCATTCGGGTTTGTACTCTGCCTTTGAGGTAGCAGTCTCCCAGAGGACCACCTTTACCACCTTAACCTCACCGAGAAGCCTGGCCTCCTTTAGCTTTTCGGTTAAAAAGTCGTAGAAGAACTTGGCCAGGGCCTCCGCGGTAGGGCAGAACTCCACGGGGAATATCTTGAGAGCTCCGAACTTCTCGGCAACCTCTTTGAGCTCGGGGTACATGGGATCGCTGGTGTCTATTATGAAGCTGTGGTCTATGGTGTCTATAAGCTCCTTGAGGGCGTTCTTTATGTGGTAGAAGTCCATCACCATGTCCTGCTCGCTGAGTGTGTCGGATCCAACGGTTACCTCGAGAACGTAGCTGTGGCCGTGGAGGTTCACACACTTGTTCTGGGGGATCTCAACCTCCTTAGTGAACTGGGCGCCCCTTCCGTGGGTTAGGTTCTGCTTCCAGACCCTGTGTCCCGCCTCGAACCTGAAGGTCTTAGATATCTCCCACCTCACCAGACCACCACCCTCTGAGCTTTCTCAATAAGCTCCACTATCTCATCGTAGCTCTTCATCATATCCTCCGGAACCTTGAGATTCCTCGCTATCGCGTCCTCCCTGCAAACGTACCACCCCTTCCTCGTGGGCCACCTGAGGACCCCGTCCTGTATGAGGATAACTATGTCATCGTCGGAGAGTAGTTCGGAGGAGAAGTCCCCGAGCTTCCTTACAAGCCAGAGTGTGTTCACCATACGTAAACCGCCTCCGCAGAGTTTATTATCTCGCTTATCTCCTCCGCAGACCTTACCTCGACCTCACGGACGAAGTCCGTCTCTTTAAGACCTCTCTCCTGGATAGAGGCGTCCTCCACCACTAGCCTGATGTTCACAAAGTCCAAGGTCTCGTAGAACTTCTCGAAGGTATCAACCCCAAGGCTTTCGGGGGACCACCTTGTCAGGGTATATACGCCGTCCCTTATGAAGACGAAGGTGAGCTCGTGGTTCATGCCAACCGCTATCCCAACCCTGAAGGCCTCGTGAGCCTTCCATGAGAAGGGATCCCCCTTAAGAATAAACACCACCTTCATGACATCACCTTCAGTTGAAGACTATAACCTTGTCGAACTCCCCCATCATACGGGAGAGGTTGTAAGTGGAGCTGCTCTCGGCCCACTTGGGCTGCTTGTCCACACCCCTCTGATGCGCAGAATGAGCACAGAAGTAAACCTTGGCGCCATAATCGGAGAGGACGCTCGCGTCCGGCCTTATCAGGTAGTAAACACCGTTTCCCGAAAGGAATACGTGAACCTCGTGCCCCTTCTTGGATAGCCTCTCGACAAGGTTGGTTATCGTGCTGTAGTCCTTGGCGAAGGGTACGCTGGTGATCACAAAGAGTACCTTCATCTCTTCTTTCTTACCAGTATCTCCCAAAGGTTCTCTCCGATCTTATTAACGGCGAGGACCTCTTGCCCCTCTTCTCTCATACTCTTCGGTACGTTTTCAGCCGAGGGCTCGTAGTCTATAATGACCCTTAGGATCTCTCCTTCCTTCATCTGTTCCAGAACCAACTTGCTCTTGACGAAGGTGAAGGGACATACCTCGCCCCTTATGTCCAGCTCTTTATCTGCCTTCAGCTTTTGCATAGTTATAAAATTATAGTGAGCTGCACGAGAGTGGGCAAAGGGAGTTGCTAAGAGGAGACAGGCATGGAAGAGGTGGTTGCAAGGAGCGTTAAGATAGAGGTGGTTGGAGAGATCCAGAGGTGCCACTCCGGAGAGGATTCGAAGTTCTACTGTCTTCCCGTAAAGATACACTTCGACAACGGCGAGGTAAGGGATTACATGCTCAAAGCCCACAACGAGCCCAAGGGCCTGGAGAACTTCCTAGCCAACAAAAAGGGCATAAGGGACAAGCTTGAGAAGAGCTTCGTCCTATTGAAGAACGGAGAGATAAGGGTTACCTACGAAAGGGAAGAGGAAACCGCCAAGGCTGAGTGAAGGTCCTTCTCTATCTGTTTCTTCAGCTCCTCCACACTCGAGAACTTTCTCTCCTCCCTGAGGAACTTGAGAAACTCTACCTTCAGCATCTTCCCCCTGAGATCGCCCTCGAAGTTAGGTATGTGAACCTCGAGTACCCTCTTCTTACCGCCGAAGGTGGGCCTCAGTCCGTAGTTGGCAACTCCGGGCATCTCATCTTCCACGAGGACAGCGTACACGCCCTCCTTCAGGCATAGGTTCTCGGTATCCTTCAGGTTCGCCGTTGGGAAACCGATCTTGGACCCCCTGCCCTCTCCCCTGACCACCTTCCGCCTGACCCAGTACCTCCTCCCCAAGAACTCCTGCGCCTCATCGAGCCTTCCCTCGGAGAGCAGCCTTCTAACCAAAGTGCTACTGACCACGTGGCCGTTCTTTTTGAAGGGGCTCGCGAGCTCAACCTCGAAGCCGAGCTTACCTCCCATCTCCTTGGCGAGCTCAATCTCGCCCTCCCTCCTGTATCCGAACCGCCAATCGTGGCCCACGAGAAGGAACCTACATCTCAGCCTCCTGTATATGATCTCCTCGAGGAAGTCCTTCGCGCCCATCCTGGAGAACTCCCTATCGAACCTTATAAAGCACAGGTAGTCGAGGCCTTCCCTCTCAAGGAGCTCCATCTTCTCCTCGGCGCTGGAGAGCTCACATAGAAACAGTTTTGGAGCGAGAACTTTCAGAGGGTGGGGACAAAAGGTCACGACCATCGTTTTGATCCCCCTCTCCTTGGCCCTCTTCTTGAGGGTTCTCACCAGGTACCTGTGTCCAAGGTGGAAGCCATCGAAGTTTCCCACAACGAGAGCGGTCTCCTCGTCCACGCCCTCCAAGGAGTCCACCCTTATGGGACATCTTTTCTGGGATAGCTTGAGGAAGAAGGGTTTCATGCCTTACCCGGGAGGCCAGCCCATGGATCTTCCGCCGATCAGATGGAGATGCAGGTGGAAGACGCTCTGCCCTGCGTCCTTCCCAACGTTGAAGACGAGCCTGTATCCGCCGCTGAGGTCCTCCTTCGGAGCCAGTCCCTGTTCCTCGGCTATCTTCCTGGCAACGTAGAACATGTGCCCCACGAGACACTCGTCCTCCGGCTCGAGGGTCTGTATTCCGAAGATGTGCTTTTTGGGAACTATGAGTATATGAACGGGCGCCACCGGGTTTATGTCGTGGAAGGCATAGACCTGATCGTCCTCGTAAACCTTCTTGGAGGGGATCTCCCCCTTAACTATCTTGCAGAAGATGCAGTCCTGCATGTTTTTTATTTTAAACTATCTTTCCGAACTCCTCGAAGGTGAACCTGTAAGCCCTCGGAAGGAGCTCCTTCTCCGGATGCTTGTAACCTATCGCTATTATCATAGGAACAATTCTATCCTTACCTATTCCGAGAAACCTCTTCAGCTTCGCCTCGTCGAAGCCCTCCATAGGATGGGTCTCGAGCCCGAAGTATCGGGCCACTATCATCACGCACATCGCAAAGAGGGCCGAGTCCCTTATCGCCTTCCTCTTCCTCCTCTCCGGGCTCTTCCAGCCCGAGAGTATCTGCTCCCGGAGCGCTTCCCTCTCCTCCTCCTTTATGTACCCGAGCTCAACCCAGCTCTCGAGAACCCTGTCCACATGCTCCTCGGCAGCCCTCAGGTTCGCTATCACGACTATGTTGGCGCTCGCGTCCTCCACCTTCTGCTGGCCGTAGCATATCTCCTTGAGTTTCTCTTTCTTATCCTTGCTCTTTACCACTATGACCTCCCAGGGCTGGAGGTTGTATCCCGAGGGTGCGAGGGCGGATATGTTGAGGATCTCCTTTATGATCTCGTCGGGCACATCCCTGTCGGGGTCGAAGAAGGTTATAGATCTCCTCTCCTTTATGTGTCTGAGACACTCTTCCCTTTTCTCCCTCTCGGAAGCCTCCTCTATCCCTTCCATGACACCGCTTACCACCTCCATGAGTCCGGAGGTTGCCTTTGAGGTAAGATCCTGTAAGGTTTTCACCACGCTCTCGAGTCTGCCACCCATCTGTTTCCTGGTCTCCTGTATTCCCTCCACTATACCCTCGGTTATCTCCTTGACCTTCTCTTTTGAAGGTTGGACACCCTTCAGGGTTTTCTCCGTTATCTCCTTAACCGTCTGGGTCGTGGCCTTCTGAATGTCCTTGCTCTTTTCGAAGAAGATTTTGAAAAGCTCCCTCGCCTCCTCTCTCAGATCCTTCTCCTTTCGCTCTTCACCCATAGTATCCCTCCTTAACATTAATAATAACTCCTTAATGGGATCCTACGCTCCAGGGGGCAGCGGGAGAAAAGCTCCTACCTCTTTTCTATGGCCACCTCACCTCCCATCCCTACCCTCAGGAGCTCCCTCCTGCCCTTTACTATCTTCACCTTAAGGGGTATCCTCTGGGCCACCTTTGTGAACTCCCCCGCGGTAACATCCCTAGGTATCAGGGCGAACTTCGCGGCGGCTGCCCTTCCTATCTCCTCGACAACTCCCTCGAACTTCTCCTCCGGATAGGCATCTATCCTTATCATGGCTCTGTTTCCCTCCTTCACGCCCTTTAGCTTGGTCTCCTCAAGAAGAACCAGCACATAGATATCCCGTGGATCGTACAGGGCATACACGAACTGGCCGGGCCTTACCACCTCTCCCCTGCTCACGTACCTCTTCACCACGTACCCCTCTATCGGGCTCCTGAGGGTGGCCTCGTCGATGAGGTTGAGCAGATCCTCTCTCTTCTTTTCCAGGGCTCTGAGCTTCTCCCTCAGAGAGCTTATCTTCCTTTCGAGGCTCTTTAGCCCCTCCATCTTGGCATCGAGAACCGAAAGCTTTGAGCGTGCCTGCCTTACTCTTGCCTTGAGGGCGTCCCTCTTGTGGAGCAGAGCCCTAAGCTGAGTATCTATCTCCTCGAACTTCCTCGAGGGTACAACTCCTTTCCTGTAAAGCTCTCTAAACCTTCGGCTGTCTCTCTCGAGCTGCTTTACCCTAGCTTCGATGGACCTTATCTCCTCCAAGAGGTAGTCTACCTCAGACCTAACCCCTTCCATGTTACCCAGGATCTCCTTTCTGCTCGCCGAGAGTTTTACCTCCAGCGCTTCTATCTCTTTCTTCAAGCTATCTATGTTCCTCTCAACCTCCTCGAGCTTGAGTCTGTAATCCCTGTCCTCAACCTTAGCGAGGGCTTCCCCCTTTCTAACGTAGTCTCCCTCGTCTCTGAACAGCTCCTGTATCCTCCCGGAGACCCTCTTGTAGGCTACCTTCGTGAAGGTATCGCTCTCTACAAAAACCGCGTTGGTGATCGCGTGGGTTAGCCTGTAATGGATCCACTTTGCCCCAAAGATAAGCATACCTACCGAAAGCAGAACCAAGAGCACGAGGCCCAAAACTTTAGACCTACTCACCTCCGAGCACCTCTCTGAGCTTGAAGATCTTGAGGGCAAGATCGTACTGGCTCATCTGAAGGGTCTCTTCAGCTGTCTTGAGGTAGCTCTGGGCGTCCAGGACCTCCGTGTTGGTCCCGAGGCCAGCCCTGTACTTTTCCACCGCTATCCTGAGATGCTCCCTCGCATCCTCGAGCTGCTTTTTGGACAGCTCTATCTTTACCTTCGCAGCCTCTATCTCCTCCAGTAAGTTCCTAAGCTGGAGCTTCAGCTTTTCCTTTAGGTCCTCGTACCTCTTTATCGCCTTGATGTGCTCTATCTTCGCTTCCTCCACGGCCCTGAACCTCTTTAGACCACTGAAGAGGTTCCATCTAAAAACGAAGCTTACGAAGTACCTGTCCTTCGGAAACAGATCGGACTCCTCGGTCCTCAGGTACACAGCCTCGAAAGCGGCCTGGGGGTAGAAGTAAGACCTCGATAGCTCCACGGCCTTCTTCGATACATCCACACTCTCCCTCAGGTACTTGAGCAGGGGCCTGTTCTCAAGTTCTCTGAGCAGCTTCTCGTAATCGAGGTTCGCCTGGGTATGGACAGGGATCTCCTCAACCTCCTCCACATCCATTCCGGAGAGGTAGGATAGGTAGTTAAGAGCTTTCCTGTAGTTGGCCTCCGCCGAGGCCAGCTTTTCCTTCACATCGAACAGCTTAACCTTGGTCTCCAGAAGGTCCTTGTAGGCTACAACTCCCTGATCGTAGAGCTCCATCACGTCCCTCAGATGGGCCCTCACACGTTCGAGATGCTTCCTATAGACCTCCATCGCCGACCTCGCCTTGAGAGCGTTTATGTAGGCTTCTCTGACCTTGTACAGTATCTCGTTCTTCTTCTCCTCTAGCATGAATCTCTGCGAGACCTCCAGTTTCTTAGATATCTCGTACCTCTTTATGTCGGGAAGGTTGAACAGGTTCTGGATAAGCTGAAAGGTAAACTTGGGATAGCTTCCCTCTACGAAGACGAACTCCCTGGGGGGTGCGGGAGGTATCTGGAAGGTGAAGCTCTGCTTCCGGGCGAGGTTGAAGGAGGCTTCGAGGTTCAGGGTGGGGAGAAAGCTGCCAAGCTCCTTGAGACGCTCCTGGCGTTTTTTCTCTATCTCGAGTTTCTCTATCTGGACTTCGTAGTAGCTCTTCAGAGCCGCCTCCTCTACCTCCCTGAGACTAACTCCAAAGGATAGGGTTAGTGCGCTCAGGAGTAAACACCAAGCTCTCTTAAAACCTCCATCCATTTACCGTTCACCTCTTCCCCGGTGAGTATCAGGAGTTCTATAAGGTGCCTCGCCGTTCCCATCAGGATGTGGGCCTTCACTTCAGCCCTCTCCACTCGGAGGAGCTCCAGGACCTCCCTTGTTTCCCTTAAAAGGATCTCCTTACTCTCCCTGTAAAACTCCTGAAACTTCCTGTCCGTACACATAGCCTCGAAGAAGAGTATCTTGGCAAGCTCCTTCTCACTTACCATAAGCTCGAAGGGCTTCACGAAAACGAGATCCTTCCCCTCCTCCAAGCTGCCTTCAGATATGGCTCTCTTACCATCCTCGATAAGGGTAAGTATCTCTTCCCTGACCGAGAGGAGGAGCTCCAGAAGGAACTCCTCTTTACTCTTGAAGTAGATATAGAAGGTCCCGTGTGCAAGCCCCGCGTCTGAGGTTATGTCAGAGACCCTCGCTCCGTGGAAGCCTTTTCTAAAGATAACCCTCTTGCCCGCTTCTATGAGTTTGCTCCTGGTATCCTGAGCTACTGACTGACCCATCAGTTAGTAATATAGCATATATCCAACCTTTCTCAGCAAACGTCTTAGCAGGAAGAGAATGGCTACGGGTAAGAAGAGAGAGCCTGAGGGCGCGGATGAACACCCACCCGCGGAGGTTAGGCCAAAGGGGTTGTACTCGTAGGCACCTATATCAACCACGGCGAGATCATCGTTGTTCCCATCTATATTCCTAGGGTTCAGGTCTATGTCCTTTGAACCGAGGTAAGCTCCCGCAGGAAGGCTCAAGGTTCCACTATCCACCGCAGGCGATGTGGGGGCTAACCTGTAATCACCCGCCTGTGCGTTCACGAACTGGGGATCCTGAGTGAAGTTCGATCCGTGCTTGTATCTGTCTGGATCCAAGTCCTTTATATAGACTCCAGGTGATTCTATGGAGTTGTCTGGCGTGCCGTCCGCTTCCGGGAATGTAATAAAGTACTGACCGAAAAGGTTGTTAAAGAGCTGAACTCCACCTGTGTTTGCAAGGACAAAAATGCTCCTTCCTGCCAGCACACTAGAGCCTGTATCCCAAAAGAGGTTGTTGTAAAGGTTCAGATCCGCAGAACTGCTCTCCAACACGACGTAAACACCGGGCATATTACCACCCACGAAGGTGTTGTTTATAAGATGTAGACTACCCCAGACATCGGAACGTAGGCTGGCGTTCAGATAGATAGTGTTGTTCACAACAAGATTGCCGGAAAAGGAGCAGTTGGATGATGGCTCTACCATAAGGTACACGGTTGAATCTCCCCGGTTCTCCCTGATCGTATTCCTCTCTATTACCGAACTCCGGTTACAGGATGTATATACCGCTCCACCATCTTTACTAGAGCTGTTATCCTTAAAAGTGTTCCCAAGTAGGAGGACCCTGCCAACGGTGTTCATAACGTATAGTGCCCCTCCTTCAAAGGCCTCATTTCCGTAAAACTCGGAGTTTCTGAGTGTGAAGATGGTGAAGAACTCACCGGCCACGAAAAGTGCTCCCCCGTTATCTCCCTTACCGTTCCGGAAAATCAACCCATCCACGGTTATAGCCCAGCCCGCAAGCTGCATAATCTGGATCCTGTCATCGGTGCTTGGGTCACCGTCGTAGTCTCCATCGAGAACGGGCTTATCCGATGGATCGAGGGCTAGTATTGAAAGTCCCATACCGTCTCCCACGTGAGCCGTAAGGGTCGAGTTAAACCTATAAAGGCCCGGGTTCACGTATATGATGTCAGACTCTCCGTTGTTCTCCGCCTTGCTCAGGGCAGACTGGAACGAGCAGGGGAAGTCCGGTGAGCAGGCATCCCCCAGATGAACGGGGGAAACGTAGAACGTATCACCCCGTGCTAAGTCAAGGCACACTAGTCCTACGAGAAAACCTGTGAGAAGTTTAAGCATAGCTTACCTCCCGGGTAAGAGATGGAGAATAGAAGTCTCAAACCCTACGACGTTAACTGCAATTAACGTACCGGATCCAGAAAGGCCTTTAAGCAAAGAGTGAGCAAAATATTTAAACCTGGACCCTTAGTTCACGTGTAAAAAACATTTACACTAACTGGGCCGTGGTAGCACCGGTAACACTGGAAGCGAAGGCCTTTTGCTTTTTGTAAAGATTGTTTACAGCAGGTAATATACTTTACACCTCTTCGTCCTTGTACCTTTTTCTTATACGCATCACCTCATCTATGTTTTCGAAGAACAGGTCTATCAGATCGGGATCGAAGGCCTTTCCCTTTAAACTCTTCATGTGCTCCACGGTCCTGTCGAGCGTCCAGGGTTCCTTATAAGGTCTCTTCGAGAGGAGGGCGTCGAACACATCAGCTATGGAGGTTATCCTGCCCCATAAACTTATCTCTTCACCCTTCTTCCCATTGGGGTAGCCCGCCCCGTCCCACCTCTCGTGGTGGTCGAGTGCAACCAGGGCTGCCATCTGCAGTAGCTCGCTGGAGCTATCCTTGAGTTTCTCGTACCCTATTACCGTGTGTTTCTTCATCACCTCCTTCTTCTAATCG
>JALWEK010000021.1 GCA_027014185.1 Aquificaceae bacterium | reverse complement strand
CGATGGCCACCGTTATAGTCGTGAGGGGCTCGAGGAGACTCTTGGGAATCTGATGGACGTTCCCCGTGAGGAAAGCCACGGCCATTGTCTCGCCGAGTGCCCTACCTACAGACAGAACCATCCCGCCCACTATACCCGGGAGTGTGTAAGGTATAACCACGTTCTTGATCACCTCCCATTTGGTAGCCCCTAGTCCGTACCCGGCTTCCTTCAGAAGCTCCGGTGTCATTTCGAAGGCGTCCTTCACTATCGCGCTCATGAAAGGAATAATCATCACCGAGAGTACGAAGCTCGCGGTGAGGGCATCCACCCCCGTAGGCGCTCCCTCGAAAAGCCTTCCCAGAAGTGGGACCATGCCCAAGGTTTCCTGAAGGAAAGGTTCCACGTAGTCTGCCATCAGGGGAGCTATCACGAACAGCCCCCACATACCGTATATGATGCTTGGGATCGCCCCCAGGAGTTCCACCGCGGTGGAAAAAACCGGCTTGAGTTTCTTTGGAGAGAGCTCCGAGATGAACATGGCTATCCCTATGCTCACGGGTAGGGCTATGGCCGAGGCGATAAATGTGACGAGCAACGTCCCGAACAGGGCCGGAAGGGCACCGAAGACCTCAGCAACGGGATCCCACGTGGTCCCCGTTAGAAAGTCCAGAAGTCCGAACTTCTTTATAGCCGGAAGGGATTCGTACACGAGGACGAAAAGGGTGGAGATGGGAAAAAGGAAACCAACCCCGAGGGCAAATAACCCTAGGGTTGATCCGGTGAGGGCTTCTATTAACTCCTCTCTTCTCTTCACCTTCGGTATTTAGATTATACCCTCAGTACCAGCCGTGGGCCTTCCAGTACTCTCTTATCCTTTTCTTCACCTTGTCCGGTAGGGGGACGTAGTGGAGCTTCACCGCCACCTCATCACCCTTCTTAAAGGCCCAGTCGAAGAAGCTAACAACCCTCCTGTTCCTCTCCTTCGGGTAGTCTTTAGCGAGAATTATGAAGGTCGCACCAGTTATCGGGTAGGCGTTTTTGCCCTTCTGCCAGGTGAGAACCTCGTAGAAGTCCTTTTTCGGATCCCACTTTGCTCCGGCGGCGGCCGCCTGGAAGCTCTCTATAGATGGTTTGACGAAGTTTCCATCCCTGTTTTGAACTATGGCGACTTTGAGCCTGTTTTCGAGGGCGTAGGCGAACTCAACGTAGCCTATGCCCCCCCGCACTCTCCTGAGATAGTTTGCTACGCCCTCGTTTCCCTTCGCCCCTATGCCCGTTGGCCAGTTCACCGCTTTGCCGTACCCCACCTTCTTCTTCCACTCGGGACAGGCTTTCGAGAGGTAGTTGGTGAATATCCAGGTGGTTCCCGACCCGTCGGACCTCCTTATCACGGTGATCTTCCTGTGGGGGAGCCTTGCCTTGGGGTTATGTTTCTTTATCCTCTCGTCGTCCCAGTACTTTATCTTCCCGAGGAATATGTCGCACACGGCCCCCGTACTGAGCTTGAGATCCTTCACGGGCAGGTTGTAGGATATGACCACGCCCCCGATTACAGCGGGGAACTGGGCCAGCCTGTACTTTTTCATCTCATCGGGCCTCAAGGGTGCGTCTGAAGCTCCGAAATCCACAGTTCTGTTCTTTATCTGTCTCACCCCGCCCCCGGAACCTATGGACTGGTAGTTCAATCTCTTTCCCGTTTCCCTCTCGTACAGGTACGCCCACTTGGATAGGAGAGGGTAAATGAAGGTTGAACCGGCTCCTGTCATGACTTCCCCGGCAAAGGTGAAGGCTATCCCAAGAGCTATACCTCCCAATACCTTCTTCATGCCTGAACCTCCTCTGACCAGAGTATAAACCAGGAATTGTTAAGGAAATGTTAACGTTTTATCTTTAACTTTCCTGGTCATGAAAGAGATCCTCGACAATCTCTCCGTAGGTATCGTGATCCTCACCGTTGATGGGAGCGTCTCCTTTGCCAACAGGTTCTGTAGGGATAGGGGCTTGGTTTCAGAAGAGTTTGAGGGCATGAAGTACTACGAAGTCTTTAAGAGCCTGGAACTGATAGGGTTCGTGAACGAGCTCCTCGGAGGTAGGCCGAAAGTACTTGAGTTTGAACACTCGGGTAGGGTTTACAGGGCGTTCCCTTTAGGGGATAGATCCTTCCAGATAGAGGACCTTACGGAGGTCTCGAGGTACGGAAAGCTCCAGAGGGAGTTCACCGCCTCGGTGAGCCACGAACTGAGCACCCCACTGACGGCCGTAAAGGGCCTTCTCGAGACGGCTTTGCTTCAGGAGGTACCAAGCAGAGAGCTTCTGGAGAAAGCCCTGAAACGTTTGGGTGATCTGGAGAAACTCATAAACTCTCTCAGGTTTCTCGTTCTCCTGAGTTCGGGGCAAAAACCCGTTATGAATACGTTCCAGCTGAGGAGCCTGGTGGAGGAGGTTTTAGAGGACCTCAAGGAGGAAATAGCTAAAAGGGATCTGAAGATAGAGCTTCGTGGGGAGGAGATCTACGTAAGGAGCGACAGGGAAAAGCTGTACATACTCCTGAAGAACCTGGTAGAGAACGCGGTCAGGTACAACAGGGAGGGAGGAAAGGTATCCGTCAGTATAGAGAAGGGATCTAGAGGGACGAGGATCACTATCGAGGATACGGGAGAGGGAATACGTAGAGAGGATATGCCTCTTATCTTTGAACCGTTCCTCGGAGGTAGGAACAGAAAGGGTATGGGCCTTGGGCTCGCCATAAGCAAGCGTATCGCAGACTTTTTAGGGGCAAAGTTGAGCGTAAGGAGTGAGGAGGGCAAGGGAACCACTGCGGAGGTATTACTGCCTTAACTCCATCGGCTACGGGACGAAAAAGAAATTAGGAGGGGATAAAGTTGAGGGTGATAAGGGTAAAGGACAGAAGATCCAGGGAGAGGATAGAGAGGAAGCTCCTTAAGGAGAGGAAGGTCCTCGCCGTGGTAAGCGATCTCAAGGATCTGAGGGACGAGTTCGTCAGGAAGGCTAACGTGGTTATAGTGGATGAGAGCCTCAAGCGGAAAAATCCTTAAATCTCAAACCTGTAACCGAACCCCCTCACGGTCTTTATATACCTTCCACGCTTCCCCAACTTGTCCCTGAGATGCTTTATGTGGACGTCCACAGCCCTATCACTAGCGTTGTGATCGTGACCCCGGATCTCTTCTATCAGCCTGTCCCTGCTCACAGGCCTCCCGTAGTTCTCGAGTAAAAACCTCAGGATCTTGAACTCTGAAGGGGTTAGCCTGACCTCGTTTCCATCAACGCATACCCTTACCCTGTCCGTATCAACCTCGAGACCTCCTACCTTGAAGACCTTTCCCTCCTTCCACTTTCCAGCCCTCCGCAGAACGGCCTTTACCCTGGCGATAAGCTCCTTCACCGAGAAGGGTTTGGTAATGTAATCGTCCGCCCCGAGCTCAAAACCTTTCAGCTTATCCTCTTCAGAGACCTTTGCCGTGAGGAATATGATGGGTATCTCGGAGAGATCGGGCCTGTTCTTCAGGAAGTTTGCTATCCTGAAGCCGTCCAGATCGGGCAGCATAACGTCTATTATCACGAGGTCCGGAGTCTCTCCCTCCACGGCTGGAAAGAAATCCAGGGCTCTCGAAAAGCGTTCAACCTTAAAGCCTTGGGTTTTTAAAGCCTCTTCGACGACGAGGGCTATATCCTCGTCATCCTCGATCAGGAAGACCTTCATGCCCTTCAGCTTCAGGTTTAGAGCCCTGCTACCGGTATCCTACCCTCGTAGATAGCCTTGCCCACCACGACCCCTTCGACTACTCCGTGGAGCCTCCTCAGATCCTCTAAGGAGGATACTCCGCCCGAGGCCAGAACTGGTTTTTTAACGATAGACTTTATCTCCTTGTAAGGCCAAACATCAACACCCTCTAGGCTCCCGTCCCTCTCGATAATCGTGTACAGGTAACCCCATATAGGCTTGCCTTCATATTCCTTGGCGAGCTCCTGTGGGGTCAGGGAGCTCTCTTCCTTCCATCCTCCCACCGCAACCCTCCCCCCTTTGGAGTCTATGGAAAGTATCACCCTCTCGGGAAAATCGGCCAGTATCCTCTCGAACTCCCCGGGACTCTTCAGGGCGAGTGTCCCTATTACCACGTAGTCTATTCCCTCGTCGAAAAGTGTCTTTGCTATTTCGTAGCTCCTGACCCCTCCACCTACCTCAATTTCCCCTTTAAATGCGGAGCGCACATTCCTTATATGCTCGAAGTTCCTCGGCTTACCCCCCTCGGCGCCGTCCAGGTCCACCACATGTATTCTCTTAAAACCGGCCTCCTCGAAGACCCTTGCGAGCTCCTCGGGAACGTAGGGGTAAACCTTAGCCCTGTTGAACTCTCCCCTGTAGAGCCTTATCACCCTCCCCTCCTTTATGTCTATAGCCGGGATAACGAAGTTCCTTATGTCCATCTATAATATTCTAACGGTTATGGGAAGGGGATTAATTCTGCTACTTGTGTTAGCTCTAATCTCCCTTGGAGAGGATCTCTCCTACAACAGGTACTTCCTGGTGGACAGAGTCTTCCTCATGCCCTTCGTCCTGAAGTACTCTGAGGACCTCGGTATAGACGGGGAACAGCTCGAGAGCATAAAGGAGTTTATAAAGGAGAACGAGAGGGAGATAGAGAGGAACAGACTGATCCTCAAGTACCTTGAGAGGAAGGCTAAGCTCATGATCCTTGAAGGGAGTGATGAGAAGGAGCTGAGGGAGGTTCTTTCGGACATAGCCTCGGTGAAGATGGAGATGTCCCTCCTGAACGCCAAGAGCGTGAGGTTTCTCAGAAAGACACTCACCCCCGAGCAGTTCGAGAAGCTCAAGGACCTGGTTGTTATAAAACTCTTCGAACTTCAGCAGTGAGGCTCAGCTTAGCCTACATCACGAACAGGGGAAAGTTAAGATCAAGGAACGAGGACGCCCTTCTCGTGGGAGAAAGCGTCATCTCGGGGGTTTCTATGGAAAGGCCGGAGCTCTCGGACATGGAGGCCCTAAGGATCCTGCTCGCCGTTGCCGACGGGATGGGGGGTATGCCCTGCGGAGACAGGGCTAGCCGTTTAGCCCTCGAATATATCACAGGCTCTTGGCCCGGCTCTGTCGAGGAAGTGAAGGAACTCCTTAAGAGGGTAACCCTTCGTATGAACGAGTTCGTGAGCGAGCATCCGGAGTGCTTCGGCATGGGAACAGCTCTCGCCGGCGTGTTCCTTGGAGAGGAAAAGGGCGTTGCATTCAACGTTGGGGACTGCAGGGTGTACAGGCTCAGGGAGAGGCTCGAACTACTTACGAGGGACCACACGGAGGCGTACGAGCTCTACGAGGAGGGGTTGATAGACGAGGAAGGAATCAGGCACCATCCCCTCAGAAACGTGCTCACCTCAGCGCTGATGGGAGGGTATCCCCTGGATCTGAAGGTTCACGTTCGGGAGATCGATGTTATGAGCGGGGACTCATTCCTTATATGTTCGGACGGGTTATGGGACGAGCTCTCTAATGCCGAGATCGAAGAGTGTATGGGCCTTGGCGTTGAAGAGGGGGCAAGGCGTTTGTTTGAAAGAGCTTACGAGGGAGGAAGGGACAATATAAGCTTTATACTCTTCAGAGCTCTCTGAGAACGACGAAGTCCATTATCTTGAGGATCTCCTCCTTGTACGAGCTGTCCGGAAACTTGGACAGGAGATCCTTTGCCACGCTTAACTCTTCGAGGGCCCTCTCCTTAGTTCTTGCATCCCCTCCCAGGCTAACCACCTCCTTCCTGAGGCTTTCTATCTCCTCCTCTGTTGGCTCCACTTTCCTGAGCAGGGATTCCACCCTCTCCCTGTCCAGGTAGTCTATGACGGAGAGTAAGGGGTAGGTCGTCTTCCCCTCCCTGAGATCGTTTCCAACAGGTTTTCCCGTCTTATTCGAATCTCCTACATAATCCAGGAGATCGTCCACGAGCTGGAACGCCCTTCCCATCCTGAGGCCTATCTCGTACAGGGTATTCCTATCCTGACATCCTCCCGCCATACCGCCCACGGCAACACAGGCCCCGAAGAGGACTGCGGTCTTGCCCTCTATTATCCGGAAGTACTCCTCCTCTGTTATAAGCTCCCCGACCTTGCTCAGCTCCAGGACCTGGGCCTCGGCCATGTCCATCACCGCCTGGCTTACGAGCCTTATCATCTCTATGTTCCCGTAGGTAGAAAAAAGATGGAGAGCTTTGGCGTACATGTAGTCTCCGGTAAGGACCGCCACCTCGTTTCCAAAGACGAGGTTCGCCGAGTCCCTTCCCCTCCTGCTCTTTGCCCCGTCCACCACGTCATCGTGTAGAAGCGAGGCGGCGTGTATGTACTCAAGACCGATCCCGAGGGGGAGGGCGTCTTCTGGATCCCCTCCGCACATACCGCACGAGAGCATGGTAATGAGAGGTCTGAGCCTCTTCCCGCCCCCCTCTATCAGGTATCTGCCCGTTTCTAAAACGAGCCTGACCTTGGGGTTCAGCTCCTCTAAAAGTCTTTTCTCGATAGCTTCCAGCAGAACCATCCTTCTCATACGTGCCCGGCGGGACTTGAACCCGCGACCCCGGGGTCCGGAGCCCCGTGCTCTATCCATCTGAGCTACGGGCACTGACTATTTTATGATAACCCTGTACTCGTGCTTCTTTAAAGTCTTTAACTCCTTTGGAAGCCTTTCTATGTCCTCCATCAAGCTCTCCCTTATCTCCTCCAGACCCGGTAGCTTGACCTTCAAGCTCCCGTTCTCCACAACCTTCTCCACGAGCTTTTCTCCCTCCACCTCCTCCCCGTAACGAACGACCTCGTCGTGCTCCATACTCCCTCCAGAGTAAAACCTGCAGACCTGTCTCTTGAAGGGGAAGGTGGCCTTTCCTGGGCTCGTTTTCACCTTGGGCTTTCCTTCATACTCCACCAGCTTGTAGGCCATGTCCAGGTAAGGGGCGTCCGCGGAGGTTATGAACTTCGTCCCTACGCCGAAGGCGTCTATCGGACAGCCCTTGGAGAGCCATCCCTCTATCTTGTATTCATCAACTCCTCCGCTCACTATTATCCTAACGTTCTTGAGCCCCCCTTCGTCTAGTATCCTTCTGACCTCCTTGGATAGAGTTTCTATATCCCCGCTGTCGAGCCGAACCCCTACCACTGGTACCCCCTCCTTGGCGAGCTGAACGGCCTTCCTTGCAGCCTCGAGGGTGTCGTAGGTGTCGAGCAGGAGAACTGCGTTACCCGGGAAGCTCTTTGCGAAGGCCCTGAAGGCCTCCTCCTCAGAGTCGAACACCATTATGTAGGAGTGTGCCACTGTGCCGAAGACGGGTATCCCGAACCTTCTCCCGGCCTCCAAGTTCGACGTTCCGGCAAACCCTGTTATGTAGGACGCCCTGGCCGCGTATATCCCTGACTCCAGGCCGTGGGCTCTCCTGAAGCCGAAGTCTACAAGGCTCGTTCCTTGCGAGACCAAGAAACTCCTCACGGCTTTAGAGGCTATTACCGTCTGGAGGTGGACCGTGTTTATCACTAGGGTCTCAAGTATCTGGACCTCCGGAAGGCTACCCTCCACCTGGATCAGCGGCTCGTTCTGGAAGACCACCCTCCCCTCGGGGATCGCGTATATTTCACCCTTAAACTCATACTCCCTAAGGTAATCTAAGAAATCGTCCGAGAACTTTCCTAAACTCTTCAGATACCTGAGCTCCTCATCACCGAACCTGAAGCTCTCTATCCTTTCCAGAAGCGTTTCGAGGCCGCAGGATACGAGAAAGTTCCTGTTTTCGGGGAGTTTCCTGACGAAGAGGCTGAAGACGGCCCTCCCGGTCTTACCGTGTTCCAGGTAGCTCTGGGCCATGGTGAGCTCGTAGAGGTCTGTGCAGAGACCGAGGTTTTTCATGGGAGTTATTTTAACCTCTTGTAAGTGATGCCCCTAAGGTCTATCCTTATTTAATTGGAGGTGAGAGAATGGAAGAGAAGGAGCTCAAGGAGGAGATAGAGGAGGTAAAAGAGGAGATAAAGAGAGAAGAGGAGGAGGTAAAGGAGCTGGAAAACAAGGTCAAGGAGCTTGAAGAGAAGGTAAAGAAGCTGGAGAGCATAGCGAAGACCTCCAACGTTAGGGCCATGGAGCTCCAGAGGGAGCTCGAGTACATGAAGGAACGCTACAGGAGGGACCTCGAGGAGCAGAGGAAGTTCGGCTACGAGAAGCTGGCCCTCGATCTTCTCGGCGTTCTAGACAACTTCGAGAGGGCCCTCTCGGCCGCGAGTGCGACCAGGGATTTTGATTCCCTTCTCAAAGGGGTGGAGATGATATACTCCGATTTACGTAAGATACTTGAGAAGTACAACGTTGAGGAGATAGAGGTGGAGGGCAAGGAGTTCGATCCCCATGTGGCGGAGGCCGTCGAGACGGTTGCCACATCTGAGCATCCGCCCAACACCGTCGTCAGGGTGGTGCAGAAGGGATACACCTTGCACGGGAAGGTTATAAGACCTGCCAAGGTTGTGGTCTCCGTGTCTGAAGAGGAGATAACCTGATGGAGATAAGGTTCAAAGACTTCCACAGGAAACTGGCACCCTTTAGGGATGAGAGCATGGAACAGCTTCTGGAGGAGCAGGTAAACGAGTGGATAAAGCTGAACAAGGTCAAGGTGATAAACGTGGAAACCCTCTGGCAGAGGAACGCTCACGTTTCGGTCGGTATAAGGGTCTGGTACGTGGTCGGGGAGGGCGAATGAAACCCCTTATCCTCCCCTTCGAGAGGATACACACCTTCGAGGAGTCCAACCTTCTGAAGGAGGCTATTCTAAAAGCCTCCGAGGTGTTCGAAAGCTGGGGTTACGACTACCTGAAGCTTCCCGTCTTCGACCACTACGAGGTTCACGGTAAGGCCCTCGGAGATAAGGTCAGGAACGCGATAGTCTTCAAGGACATCTCTGAAGGGAGTCTGGTAGCCCTCAGAGCGGACTTCACCACTCAGGTTGTGAGGAGCGTGAGCTTCTTCAAAGTTTGGCACTACCCTCTCAGGGTTTACTACTTCGGAACCCTGTTCTCCTCGGAAGGCAGCACCTACGAAAAGTTTCAAACAGGAGTAGAGCTGATAGGGGTGAAGGAGATAGAGGGGGATGCGGAGGTTATATCCGCAGTGCACGAGTTCCTTAAGGGCCTTGGGTTGAAGGAGATAACCGTTACGGTGGGCCACGTTGGCATAGTGAGGAGCATCCTTTCCAGGATAGAGGAGGAGAAGAGAGAACAGGTTAAGAGAGCCTTCATGGAGAAGAACCTGAGCTTCTTGAGGACCGCCTTCGGCGGTGGTCCCGAGTCCGAGCTGCCGCTTGCCCAGGGAGGAGATGAGGTCCTCGACGTTCTCAGAGACCTTGGCCTTGAGAAGGAGAGAGGGGAACTGACGGAACTCGGAAGGCACCTCTCCGCTGAGGGGATAAACTTCATCTACGACCTCTCAGAGGTGAGGGAGTTTCCCTACTACACGGGAGTTGTCTTCGAGATTTTCGTCCCTGAGCTGGGAGCACCAGTTGCCGGCGGTGGTAGGTACGACGAGCTTTCTAAGCTCTACGGAGGCGACTTTCCCGCCACAGGCGGGACGGTTTACGTGGACAAGCTCCTGGAGATCTTCAGCTCGGAGAAGGAGAAAAAGGACTTCTTCGTTGTAGATCTCTCAGAGGGAAAGGAGTTCGGCTTCAAGATAGCTTCCTACCTTAGGAAGAAAGGGTACAAGGTCGGCAGAGACATAGTCAGGAGGAACTTGGAACACTCCCTAGATTACGCCTTCGGAGAGGGTTACACAAAGGTCGTTGTTCTTTTGGACGATAAAGACGTGAGGGTTTACACGACCCCGAAGGATTTTCAGATGTTCACCCTAAAGGACTTCCTTGAGCTTTTCTAAGTAATCCAGCCTCTCCCAAGGGAACCTATCTCTGCCGAAGTGTCCGTAGCAGGCGGTATCTCTGTATATCGGCTTCCTTAGATCGAGGAAATCTATTATGTCGCAGGGTTTCAGGGGAAATACCTTCTGAACCGCCTCCTCTATCTTCTCCTTGTCTATCTTTTCGGTCCCGAAGGTCTCTATGTCGAAGGCTATGGGTTCGGTGAGCCCGAAGGCGTACCCTATCTGAACGACACACTTCTCGGCAAGATCCGCCGCAACTACGTGCTTGGCTATCATCCTAGCCATGTAGGACCCGGACCTGTCCGTTTTCGTAGGATCCTTACCCGAGAAGGCGCTCCCACCGGAGAAGCCTATGTCCCCGTAGGCGTCCGAGACTATCTTCCTCCCCGTAAGACCTGTGTCCGCCACAGGACCTCCTATCACGAACCTTCCCGTTGGATTTACCTTAACGACGGTTCTTTCTGAGAGGAGCTCCGCCGGAACCTCCTTCCTTATAACCTCCTCTACCACGATCTCCCTTAGGTTCTGAAGGGATATGTCGGGGTCGTGGTGGACGTAAGCCACTATATCCTTAACGTACTGGGGTTTTCCGTCTTCGTAAACCATGCTTACGAGAACCTTCCCATCGGGCCTAAGGAAGGGAAACCTCCCCGTCTTCCGAAGATCAGATATCCTTCTGGTTATCCTGTGGGCTATCGTTATCGGCCAGGGCATCAGGTTCGGGGCCTCCTTAACAGCGTATCCGACCACTATCGCCGTGTCCCCGGCACCCTCCCTGGATACGCCGAGTGCTATCTCCGGACTCTGCTCGTCTATCGAGGTTATTACCGCGCACGTGTCAGCATCAAAGCCTAGCTCCGGTTTGGTGTAGCCTATCTCCTTGACCACACCTCTCACTACCTTGGGTATATCCACGAAGCTCTCGGTGGAGAGTTCCCCTCCCACCATAACCAAACCTGTTGTGACCATTATCTCGAGGGAGACTTTGCTGTAAGGGTCCTTTCTGATGAGCTCGTCGAGAAGGGCGTCCGCAATCTGATCCGCTATCTTGTCGGGGTGACCCTCGGTCACCGACTCTGCCATTCTGAGGGAGTACATGCCCAATATTTTAAAGCATCAGGGCTCTGTAGGCTCGTCGGGGACGGTGTGATCGATCTTCTGATCCGGGCAGAGTCTTCTGGGCTCCCAGTCGGGATGAACGTCAGGATCGATGGGTTCTACGGGAACCGTTGGTTCTATCTTGGGCTTTTCCTCCATAGCAAAACCCTCCTTACAGAGGTAATATAATCACCAAACTCCCATGTTAAAGAGGAGATCGACACACTCCTCCTCCAAGGTCCTATCAACCCCTCCGCTTCCAACGCTCACAAACTCTATACCTTCTATGTTCTTCACCGGTTGAGGCAGTGGAAGGTCTTCCGCCTCGCTCGGACTTGCCAGGTGAACTATCCTCTCTCCTTCCCTCCTTATGCTAAGGCCGTAGGATTTGAGAAGGGCGTTCCTCCATACCACTATGAACAGCTTCAGGAAGAAGGAGAGCTTGGTCGGTCTGTAGGTGGGATGGGGTTTGTACTTCTCCGGCTGTCTTATGCCTTCGAGCTCCATCTTCTTGATTATCCTCTCCACCTGCTGGGGGGGTGGATGGGGTATCTCGGGCCAGCCGAAAACCTCGGGAGCCTTCCTTCCAAGCTTGAAGACCCAAGACGTTAGACGTGTAAACTCCTCGGCCGCCGGGACGAGTATGTATCTGAACTCCCTCTGCCCGAACTCGACCCTCTCGGGCAAGTCCTCCACCACTTTAAGGAGGGCTCTGGGTCCCTCCTTCCTCAGCAGATCTTCCACCTCGTAGAAGCCTATGTACTCACTCCTCCAGAGGGAGATAAGTATGGGTTCCCTCCCAAGTCCGAAGGGCATGAGCCTTATCCCGGACAGAATAACCCTCTCCCTCCTCGTCCTTCCCGAGAGCCAGAGGTACTTGTCCAGGTATATCTTGAACTCCCTCGGGCTCGAGAGGAGCCTCTCCCACCCCTCCTTGCTTACCTCGATAGGATCGACCACATCGACGAAGTTGAAGGGAAGAGAGATACTCATACTAAACTTAGAATATAGGGCCTTTTACCTAACAAGCACATCCCTGTACTTTCCCGCAACCTCCCTTATCTCAAGCAGGGCTTCCACTATGAACTCCAGGTCTTTAAGCGGTATCTGGTTGGGGCCGTCAGACAGGGCCTCTTCGGGATTCGGATGGGTCTCCATAAAGATCCCATCGCACCCGACGGCAACGGCAGCCCTCGCGAGTGGGAAGGCGAACTCCCTCTGACCTCCCGATCTGTTCCCCATACCTCCGGGTAGCTGAACGCTGTGGGTCGCATCGAATATTACCTTAGCGAACTGGGACATTATCGGCAGGCTCCTGAAATCCACCACCAGATTGTTGTACCCGAAGGATGCTCCCCTCTCGGTGAGATATATGTCCGTGGCCCCGCCGAACTTTAGCTTCTCCACCACGTTCTTCATGTCCCAGGGTGCCATGAACTGACCCTTCTTCACGTTTACAGGCTTCCCCGTCCGTGCCGCTGCTATGAGAAGATCAGTCTGCCTGCACAGGAACGCAGGTATCTGGATTATGTCCACCACCTGGGCCACCGGTTCCGCCTGCCAGCTCTCGTGTATGTCGGTGGTAACCTCGAGTCCGAACTCCTCCTTAACCTTCCTGAGAGCCCTCAGACCGAACTCTATACCGTGCCCCCTGAAGGAGTTTATCGAGGACCGGTTAGCTTTATCGAAGGAGGACTTGAAAACGACCCTCAGATCGGGAAACTTCTCCGCAATACCCCTTAGCTTCTCCCCTACCCTCAGCAGAATGTCCTCACTCTCTATGGCGCAGGGGCCCGCTATCAGCGTGAACCTTTCCATTCTGAACCTCCGTATATAATAGTAATCCCGTGCTTTATGGGAGGGAAGAATGATTCATGAACATCAGATCGAGAAGATCAAGGGCAAGTTCTTCACCCCTGAGGAACTCAAGAAGGAGATAAACCTCTACAACCTGGTAAAGAGCGTGAAGGAGGAGATCAGGGAGAAGGTCAGGGAGCACTTCAAGAAAACCGACCAGGAGTTCAACTACCTCCAGCAGATAACCGACAACTACGGCATACTCGTTAGGGTGGCCAAGGATAAGGAGAGCGGAAGGCTTTACTACTTCTACTACTTCAAGCACAGGATACCTTACAGAGAGTATTATTTTTATAAGGAGGAAGAGGAGGCATGAAGAAAACCCTTTCCCTACTCTCCGCAGCCCTTATCCTATCGTGTGCTCCCGTCTCCCAAGATAAGGTGTCCGACAGGATATCGGAGGTGGAGATAAAGCTAACGAGGGTAGAGCAGAAGCAGTCCGATCTCGAGAAGGACATAGAGAAGACCAACGAGAGGATAGACAGGCTTACCGAGCTCATATCGGAGCTCAGGCTCGAGATAGAGAAGCTAAAGCTGAAGCTCGGCGAGAGTTTAACGTCTCCGAAGGTTGAGAAGAGAGGAGAGGAGCTGGTAAAGGTAAGTCCAAAGCCTCAGATGGAGAGGATCCCAGTTCCCGGGATCGAGCTGAAGGAAGAGGTTAAAGAGGAGGAGAAGGAGGAGGACGCCGAGACCGCTTACAGGAAAGCGATAGAACTCTACAGCGTAAAGAAGCTCTACGAGGCGAGAGATGCGTTCCTGGACTTTATAAAGAAGTTCCCCGAGAACAAGTACACAGACAACGCCTTCTTCTGGATAGGGAAGATATACCAGGAGCTGGGGGACTCCCAGAGGGCGGAGAGCGTTTACAAGAGCCTTGTGGAGAAGTGTGAGAGCGGTAGGTTCCCGGACTGTAACAAGCTCCCCGACGCTTACCTACAGCTCATGAAGATATACATGGATAGAGGAGACATGGCCAAGGCTAACGAATACTACTCAATACTCATGGATAAGTTCCCCACCTCGGATGCGGCCGTGAGGGCGAGGGAGCAGAAACTCCTCATGGGAGAATGATGGAAGATCTCAAGATACCGAGGCACATAGCCATAATAATGGACGGTAACGGAAGGTGGGCCCGGCAGAGGGGTATGCCCCGTATAATGGGCCACTACAGGGGGGCGGAGGTAGCCGAGGATATCGTCAAGTACTGTGCAGATCTCGGGGTTGAGTACCTTACCTTGTTCGCCTTCTCCACAGAGAACTGGAAGAGACCTAAGGAGGAGGTGGAGCTACTCTTCGAACTACTGAGGAACTACCTGACCCAGAAAAAGGAGGAGCTGATAAAGGAGAGGGTGCGTCTCAAGTTCATAGGCAGGAGGGACAGGATAGGTAAGGATCTCAGGCGTCTGATGGAGGAGCTCGAAAGGGATACTGCCGAGGATTTCAGGATAACCGTGATCCTGGCTGTGGATTACGGAGGGAGGGACGACATACTGAGGGCCGTAAACAAGGTTATGAGGCTCGAGTTCGATCACGTTGATGAGGACACCTTCTCCTACTTCCTCGACCTGGGAGAGATACCCGATCCGGATCTCATGATAAGAACGGCAGGTGAGAAGAGGATCTCTAACTTCCTCCTCTGGAACCTCGCCTACACTGAGCTCTACTTCACCGATGTCTGCTGGCCCGACTTCACAAAAGAGGAGCTCTTAAAGGCTATAGAAGACTACTCGAGGAGGAAGAGGAAGTTCGGAAGAGTACTCGATGAGTAGAGAGCTCTACGGAGCCCTCATAGGGGTGGCCACGTTCGTAGCCCTCCTAACCCCCCTACCTGTATTTGTCCTCCTGGTTTCGCTCCTGGCGATCCTGATAGCCAAGGAACTCTGCAAGAGCCTGAGCTTAGAAGATCCGTACCCCTCGGCGGTGTTCTCTCCCCTTCTCTTCTACATCTCGCCCGCCCTAGGCGGCCTTTACATCTCCCTGATCTCGCTCCTCTACGGGTACAGAACCTGGAGCTTGGACCTCTTCTTCAGATCCCTGTTCGTTCTCTTCTATACGGGCTTCTTTCCCTCATACCTCCTTCTGGTCAAGGAGGAGAGTACCTATCTACTTATCGTTCTCGTCTTTGGAGTATGGGCCAACGATGTCTTCGCTTACTACGTTGGAAGGAACTTCGGCAGGAGGCCCCTCTTCTCTAAACTCTCACCTAATAAGACCCTCGAGGGCTTCCTAGGAGGTATCGCTGCCGGGACCATAATATTCCTGCTCCTGCTCGGGAGACCACCTCTGGAGTCCTTCCTCGTAGGTGTTTTGACCCTGACTTCGGGAGTTGCCGGGGACTACTTCAAGAGCTTTATAAAGAGGCAACTGGGGATAAAGGACTTTTCGAACGTCCTCGGTCAGCACGGTGGGTTCACGGACAGGTTCGACGCCCTTATGTTTGCGGCGCCTGTATTCTATTGGCTCTTATTCCGAATATAAAATATTGCCATGAGTTTTTTTATAAGAGAGGACCCTCTAACGGGGGAGAGATGCATAATAGCCTCGGTCAGGAGCAGGAGACCCCACCTTCTCAGGGAGGTCGTGGAGGAGGAGCCCTTCCAGTGTCCCTTCTGTCCGGGGAACGAGTCCCTCACTCCGAAGGAGTCCTTCAGAGTGGATGGGGACTCCGGATGGTTGGTGAGGGTTATACCCAACAAGTTCCCGGCCATACCCCATATGCACGACGTTATAGTGGACTCTCCCGACCACAGAACGGACGTGGACAGCATACCCCATCTGGATAAACTCCTATGGACTTACAAGGAGAGGCTCGTTTACTACTACAACCAGGACAGCATAAAGTACGTGGCCGTCTTCAGAAATCGTGGCAGGAGTGCGGGAGCCTCCATACCTCATCCCCACTCCCAGGTTCTCGCACTTCCCTTCTACCCGAGGAGGTTCCTTAAGGAGAGGGACAGGTACGAGAGGGAGAACAGGAACGTTTTGGGAGATCTAATGAAGAAAGAGCTGGAGCTTCAGGAGAGGGTACTCTCCGTTTCGAAGAACTTCGTGGTTCTTATGGCCTACGCGCCGGTGACCCCCTACGAGGTCTGGATAGTTCCCAAGGAGCAGGTGAGCTCCTTCGTGTTCGAGAGCCGTTTCGAGGAACTTGCCGAGGTTCTGAAGGATACCGTCTCACTCCTTAAAAGTTTCCTGGGTGAGGGCCTTCCCTACAACATAACTATCCAGTCCGCACCGCCCTGGGACAGGGACTACCACTACTACATAAGGATCCTTCCCAGGGTGGCCGTCTTCGGAGGTTTCGAGCTCGAGACCGAAAACGTTATAGTGAGCGTGGCTCCCGAGGAGGCTGCCATGGAGCTCAGGACTGTAAAGTACGCCGGTAAGACCGAATTAAAATAGAGGGAGGTAACATGAAAACCTTCGTGTTCGAGGAGGACCATCCCTTTGCCCTCGTGGTGCCACTGATAGAGGAAGGGAAGCTAGATCCATGGAAGGTGGACATAGTCGAGCTTGCCAACCTCTATATCGAGGAGCTGAGGAAGAGGGAGACCTTAGACCTCAGGGTTCCGGCGAGAGCTGTGGTGGCCGCTTCGTTCCTCCTCAGGAAGAAGGTGGAGGTCCTGTTCCCAAAACCAGAAAGGAAGCCCAGGCAGAGGAGGGACTACACCCTGGAAGAGATCGTGGAGATGTTCGAGGAGGAGAGCAAGGAGGTTGAGAAGAACCTGGTCGATAACCTGGAGAAGGCGAGGAAGGTCTTTAAAAGGAGCTCAAACGGGAAGAGGAGAAGGAGGAAGAGCAAGGTTATACCACTTCATATATCCAGGTTCGAGGACGTTCTTAGGGAGATGTGGGAGTTCTTCAAGAACATGGATGTGGGGAAGAGGATAGAGTTTTTCACATTCCTCGACAGGATAAACTTCGTCCCCCAGTTCATGGC